>NZ_JAUBUJ010000218.1:0-3681 GCF_036705405.1 Microcoleus sp. B13-B6 | reverse complement strand
TTATGAACAGGCAAGATGCCTGTTCCACAAGAAAATTTATATTTTGTGGAACAGGCATCTTGCCTGTTGCTGACAATGGTGCAAGATATCAGTTTAAACCGACTCAAGAGTTTGAACGAGGAAATTATTGATTTTAGTCCTCTTTTAGAGGACTTTAGCTATGAGACAGGGGTTTTTAACCCCTGTCGGACTCTCGGAGTGATCGATAAGACTGAGACCGCGTTTACCAATGCCCAATGCCCAATTCCCAATTCCCAATGCCCAATTCCCAATTCCCAATTCCCAATTGATATGACAGTTATTCAGACGTTTTTACCAATAGCCCAAACCTTCTATTCTCAGCTAAATGCAGAAAGAACACAAGCCTTGGAAGTAGCCCAAGAATTCTCGAAAAAATTCGTAGAATTGGGGTTTAAAATTGTACCTCAACTGCTGTGGGCGATCGGCATTTTGTTAATTACGCGATTTGCGATCGGCTTTGCGGGCCGCGTGACTCGCCGAGCACTGAGTCGCACCGAAGCCACCCTGCGGAAATTCTTAGTTCAAGCTGCTGAAATTACGATTTTGGTAGTGGGAGTAGTCGCCGCTTTGAGTCAGTTGGGAATTCAAACTACCAGCGTGGTTGCGGTGGTGGGTGCCGCGGGTTTGGCGATAGGTTTGGCGTGGCAAAATACTTTGTCGCACTTTGCTGCTGGGGTAATGTTGATTAGTTTGCGGCCTTTTGAAGTCGGGGATGGGATTGAAGCTGGCGATGTTAAGGGAGTGGTGGACAGCATCGGGATTTTTTCAACAACCG
Organism: Microcoleus sp. B13-B6; assembly: GCF_036705405.1. Lineage (NCBI taxonomy): Bacteria > Bacillati > Cyanobacteriota > Cyanophyceae > Oscillatoriales > Microcoleaceae > Microcoleus > Microcoleus sp. B13-B6. The sequence continues at coordinate 2,885 of NZ_JAUBUJ010000218.1, read as the reverse complement.
TGGTGACAGACGATCGCATAAAAATTATTGTCCCGAACAATCAGTTGTTTAACGGTACACTGAAAAATACAACGGCAATGGGAACGAGGCGAGTAGACTTGAAGATTGATATTGGCGATCGACCAATTCGTCCAACTGTAGCTGAGTTATTAGAAATTGCCCACTCTCACCCGCTGGTGTTGGAAAATCCGCCCCCGACTTGTTTGGTAGCTGAGATTACTCCAGATACAACTATTTTATCTCTCCGACCTTGGTGCGCGTCGGTGGCCTACGAACAAGTGCGATCGCAAGTTCAACAATACGTCAAAGAGGCAATGGATGCCGACAAAAATCAAGAACAATAGATATCAATCTAAAATCTAAAATCCCAAATCGATCCGAGGTATTTCCCATGAGCAAGTGGTATCCGCAGCAAATTTTGCAAGAACCCGGTGTCAGAATCACCGCCACCGAAAAACAAACAATTCTCAGCAAATTTCCGCCTCCCGACGAAAACGGTCAAATCTATGCCGACGGGGTTTTTGAAGGCGGTGGCGTGCGCGGAGTTGCGTTTTTAGGAGCACTGAGGTGCTGTAGCGATTTGGGCATCCAGTGGCGAAAATTGGCCGGCACTTCTGCAGGCGCAATTACTGCCGCAGTATTGGCAACCGACTTGTCAATAGATGATTTAGAGGAAATTTTAGGACAGCTCGATTACAGCATATTTTTAACTCAAAAAAACAGTCCTCTAATTTTAAACGGCGACCCCGCAGACGACTTGCAATCTCCTGCTTGGACGCTGCTTTTCCTCACAGTTAGCCGTCAGATGGGAGAATATTCGGCGCAGCCGTTCCGGCAGTGGCTGGAAGCAATGCTCGGTCGAGGTAACTTGCACACTTTTGCCGATGTCAAAGAAATCGTAAAAGAGCGGGAATTAAAAGTAGTAGTATCCAACCTCAGTCGCGGTGAAATGTTGGTGCTGCCCGACGACTTACACCGACGCGAATCGACGGATTCCGATCCTTTGTACGAGCAGTTGCGACTCAAAAGTGCTGAACATTTTAGCGTGGCTGAAGCCGTTCGGTTGTCGATGAGTATTCCGCTATTTTTTGAACCAGGAAAACTCGGCGATGACTTAATTGTAGATGGCGGAATTTTGAGCAATTTCCCCCTGTGGATTTATGACAAACAATCCGTCGGTGCGACTCCTGCTATGCCGCGCTGGTTTACCTTTGGGTTTCGATTGGTCGATACTGGAATTGAGAGTAAAGCTAAGATTGATACTCCGCTGTCGATGCTGGCGGCGATGTTCCGAACGATGATGAAAGCAAGAGACCGCTATCACCAGCGAGAAATGGATAAGGGCAGGGTGATTAATATTGATGTGACTGATGCTGGGGTGACGACGACGGACTTTAATCTCGATGGCGATCGCAAGGCTCACCTGTACCGCTTGGGATATTTGTATACTAAGAGGTTCTTTTTGAGTTCCAATTTTAGTTGGGAAAAGCACTTGAAGGCTAGGGGATTTGGGGAGTAGGTTTCGAGTCTGGAGTTGGGCCAGAGGCGGATATTGGGTAAAATCTGCCTTTTGCCTGCGGCGGAAAGTATACAGACTAAGGGATTGAGGGATTTTTAAATTAGGGGTTGGCAAAAATAAGATGTGTGTGCTATAGTTAGTTACTGTCATCTTGGAGAGGTGGCTGAGTGGTCGAAAGCGGCAGATTGCTAATCTGTTAAGGGTGTTAACATCCTTCGAGGGTTCAAATCCCTCCCTCTCCGTTCTATTTAATGCTTTATGAATCAAGGGTTTTGGATTCGTAATACCCTTAAAAGTTGCGTTTTGCGCTTATTTTTTGCTCTCTCTTGGCGATCGGTAGCGCCACCTCAGTCGGCCGCGATCGTCAATGAAGCTATCGCTGCGATCGCAATTTTCCCAACAACGATCGCAATATGGTACGCTCAAGAGCCGGATCTTCATCTGTGTTAAGGTGTGAGTAAGTGATTCCAGGATTCGGCGAAAACGGCAACTTACCCCCAGGAGTTCATTTTTGCTAATGGGAAGAATTTGTAGAACGATTTGGAAGCAACGAGCTGAGGTTGCGTTTAATGCGCGGACTGCGAATGGCAATGGAGCAACTCAAAGCAGGTGGTTGCCGGACAATTTATATCAACGGCAGCTTTGTTACCATTAAGCCAGACCCAGGAGATTTTGATGCTTGTTGGGATAGCGAGGATGTCGATTACGATTATCTCCGAAAAAATGCCCCTAGATTACTAAATCATTTGGATCGTAGCGCACAGAAATCCAAATATAAAGGTGAAATTTTTCGTTCAGATCAACCTGTAGGAGATTACGGCTTAACTTCTATAGAATTCTTTCAGCGTGACAGACAGTTAAATCCTAAGGGCCTTATTGCTATAGATTTATTAAGGTGGAACCCATGATTAAAAATGAAAAAGAGTATGAATATAGTCAAGAATGCGCCCGAAAATTTGAATATTCTCTTAGGGCGTTAGAGCAAGATGAGGAACTGAAGAAAAAAGACCCCGAAGGGTGGCAACTCGGGTCAGGAACGGCAAAAACTCCATTTATTACCTTACGTCTGATTGAAGTTCGTTCAGGTAAGATTTGGCATTCTTATTTAACAAGCGTACTAGATCCTCATGTATTACCTCCCTACGTTGTGGCAGATTTATATCGTAGGCGCTGGAGGATTGAAGATGCTTTTAATACCGTCAAAAGACTCTTGGGATTAAGTTATTTGTGGACGGGTTCTCTCAACGGCATTCAGCTCCAAATTTGTTTGGGAGACTTGGATATTTTATCAGGGTAAACGCATCTAATTTTGTATAAATTGTACTTGACAAAACGCCACCAAGAGGAAAGGGATTTTTTCTTAGTC
>NZ_JAUBUJ010000217.1:0-3860 GCF_036705405.1 Microcoleus sp. B13-B6 | reverse complement strand
CTGAGGGATAACCGCTCCCATGCTCCCGATGAAGTAAGAAGCAAATGTCGAGACTTGTCTAGTATTTGTGTAGCAGTAAACAATCAAGTGAGCGTGAGTTGTTAGCAGATTATCGGCTGTACCTCTGCTCAGCATTGCTCTGTCAAATCGTGCTGCTCTGAACAAAATCGTCCTAATGCTTTGCGATCTACCGAACGTCATATATCAATATCTGAGGTACGAACTCTAAAAACCGAGTTAACTTTGATCGCAGTCTTGGGATTTGGTGATTGTACAATCTGCCGAACGTCATATATCGATATCTGAGGTACAGACTCTCACCGCAGAGTTGATTTTGATCGCAGTCTTGGGATTTGGTGATCGTACAATCTGCCGAACGTCATATATCGATATCTGAGGTACGGGTTGTAAACACAGAGTTAACTTTGATCGCAATCTTGGGATGGTGATCTCGCCTCATCTACCGAAATGCACTCGGTGAACGTCAGATATCGATATCTGAGGTACGATTCTCAAAACCGAGTTAACTTTGAGAATAGTCTTGGGATTTGGCGATAGACTAAGGTTGAACTTCATATATTGATATATGAGGTACGAATCTAAAAACCGAGTTAACTTTGATCGCAGTCTTGGGATTTTGCGATAGTACAATCTGCCGAAATGCACTTCTGAGTCAAATCGCTGATAATATCTAAGCTCATATTATCAACTAATTTAGTCAGAGCCGCAGCAAGAGGCTTCTGCGACAGGGGAATTCGCTCAATCAACAGCCTTACCGCTTGCTCATCTCCACAAGCGGCTGCTTTGTAAAGCTTCTCAATCAACTCCCTCGGCAACACAGACAGCGACTCAGAAGTCAGTTGCACAACAGGCTCATCCTGTTCCGACTTCCTCGGCGACTCCTCTACATAGATATAGCGAACACCCAAATGAAGCGCCATCTTTTCAAAAATTACTGTTTCTCGGAACGGTTTGGCAACAAAGTCATCGAAGCCGTTCGACATGGCGAGTTCCTGGGTTTTAACAAAAGCATTAGCGCTCAAAGCAATAATTTTAGTGTTAGAACCGTTAGGCAGAGTTCTAATTTTTTGAGCAGCTTGAAAGCCGTCTAGAGCAGGCATCCTCAAATCCATCCAAATTAAATGCGGCTTGTACTTTCGCCACAATTTAACAGCCTTAATTCCGTTATCCGCAAACCACACCAGAAAGCCAGCCGACTTCAATATCTGAGTTAGCAACAACCGATTTGCCGACTCATCATCCGCTACCAGAATGCGATATATTTGTTGGTTGGGTGCCAACCCCTTCACTCGTTTTTGCGGCAATCTGTCATAAATTTCGCTCTCAGTTGCATGACTGACTTTAACGTAAAAACTAAAAACCGTTCCTTTCCCCACAGAACTTTTGACCTTAATTTCACCACCCATCAGCTTCACAAAAGAGTTACTGATTGGCAATCCCAAACCCGTTCCCGTTTGCGATTTTCTGCCAGCAGAAGCTTGCACGAACGGCTTAAACAAACGGCTAACCTCATCAGGCGCAATGCCTGGGCCTGTATCCTTCACAGAGAATTGGAGAAAGAATTTGGGTAAAGGTTTTTTAGCCATAGACTGAAGGCATTTTACAGTCAGCTTCACCCTACCCGCCTCAGTAAATTTAACAGCATTACCCAACAGATTAATCAAAACTTGGCGCAGCTTGCTTTCATCAGTTCGGACGTATTGCGGTACATCTTTCCGGAGTTCAAAAACAAGTTGCAATCCCGACGACTGAGCTTTGAGTTGGAACATCCGTTCTATGTCCGAGAGCAAACTGTACAAGTCAACAGCAGTTTCTTCGAGGGTGATTTGACCTGCTTCAATTTTGGACAGCGACAAAATATCGTTGATTAGTTTCAACAAATGCTCGCCACTGCGATTGATAATATCTAAACTCGACTGCTGTTCCGGTGCAGTTTTTTTAGAGTTCACAAGGAGGTGGGCAAAGCCGATAATCGCATTCAGAGGCGTTCTCAATTCGTGGCTCATATTGGCCAGAAAGGTACTTTTAGCGCGATTGGCACTTTCGGCGGCAATTTTAGCTTGTTTTAGTTCAAGAGTTTTCTGTGCAACTTGCCGCTTTAAATCGCCAGAATATTCTTCTAACCGCTGGCGAGATGCTTTTAACTGGCAATTCATGCGCTCGAAAGCACAGGCTAGGGCTTCGAGTTCGGCAATACCGCTACCTGAAACTGTTGAGTCGAAGTCGCCACCAGCTATCGCCTCTGTTGCCGAAATTAACCGCAGCAGCCGCTGTTCTATTCTTAGGGAAATGGACAGCAAAAGGCAGATAGAAAGAACCAAAGCCAGTAGCACGAGCAAAATAGTGTTGCGGGTGTTGGCCTGAACTTTTTGGGTGAAGTCGGTTTCGGGTACAACTGCCACAATCAGCCAATTTAAGCCTTTCGGGTTTTTAAAAGGTCTGACTTGTAGCAAGTATAGTGAGTTGCTGGCAGTAAAGTTAAGATTTTGGCTGCTGTTAATAGCAGCGAGGCTGCCATAATGTTTAAGCAAATACTCTGTTGAAAGCTGGATTACTTTTTGTTGCAGAGCTTGGGCGCTTTCTCGCTGCAGTCCGTCAACAGAAATAGACGGTTTTGGTTCAGTTACCTCGTTCCGAGCCACTAAACGTCCCGAACGGTCTAAGATAAAGGCTTGACAGTTAGGGCTAATGAGGAAATCGTTCAAGTTGAATGTTGAGGTTGGGGTGGGAAAAGCAGGATTTGTTTTTTGTTGACGGAATATTGTCTTTGGAGAGTCTGACCCATTTTTTTTCCCATTTGGTTTGATTGTGACTCCGGCTGTTTGACTTGGGGAAAGTTGGTTTACCGAACCAGTAGGAATTTGATTGTAAGTCCCTTCTCCTTTCCCAACCCCTTCTGTTAAGTAGTTGTCAAGGCGGTCAGAGATACGGCTCGTTGCTTCTCCCAATAGGTGTGCAACTACGTCATTCATTGTCTGCCGCCCTGTTTGAAAAGAAAGCCATCCCGTCAGACATAGTAAGGTTGAAATTAGAAGAGCGTTGGGGACTGTAAGCACAACGCGCAGCGGGAGGGCAGACTTTTTTTGAACTGAGCTTTTTGGGCGGAACATTGATTAAAAAAAGGGAGTGGGAATGAGGAAAAAAACGTTCTTCCGAGAAAGTATTACTGCCGAATTGTTCCACAAACAAATATTTGAAAGGTCAATTCACAACTCATAATCAAAGCTTCGCGTTGAGCAGGAAGTAGAAGAATTCTGCTATTTTCCCTTACCATCCCCGCTCGCTTTTGTTATGCTTTTTGACTAATCGCTATTTATAGCGCAGCTTCAAACCAACCTGAATCAGTCAAAAGCTATAAGTTCTCAGAGCGAGCGGTTAGCGACACAGGCTCTCGCCTGACTCAGCGCGGGCAGTATTAAGGAGATGATTGGCATCTCAACTAACCCAAGTTGCGTGCTTAAAACCGCTCTTGACTGGTAATGGGTAATGGGTAATGGGTAATTGGAACAATTTAAGATTTGAGATTTGAGATTTTAAATTGATGGCTCGCCGTTTATCCCGCTCTGTGCTTGACCCCGGAACGAATGCACTTGCCTAACTCTGTCTAACATGAGTTAGATATGAGTAGGTTTGTGTGAGCGCTAGTTTGGTTCTTCAAAAACTATTTTGGCTAGTTCGACAATCACAGACAAGTCTACTCCGGCTCGTGCAGCAGCATCGGCCGCCGATAGATTGTGGTTTCTTACTAGAGCTAAAAATTGTCGCACGCTGTAGACTACTGGGTCGTTGGCTGCTGTGTAGCCTTTTTGAATGGCAATCAGCAATCCTTTTTCGACATC
>NZ_JAUBUJ010000216.1:0-3887 GCF_036705405.1 Microcoleus sp. B13-B6 | reverse complement strand
GGCAAAGCGGAACAATATCGAATCATAGACGACATGATTCGGACGGCTCAATTTGTCCGAAATAAAACTCTTAGACACTGGGTAGACAATCAAGGAATTAAGTTAGTAGACCTGTACAAACAATGCGCCGTGATGGCGAAAGAGTTTGAATGGGCAGGCAAGCTTAATTCGATGGCACGTCAGGCTTCCGCCGAACGTGCCATTTTTGCTATACAACGTTTCTTTGCTAATTGCAAAGCTAAGAAACCAGGAAAAAAAGGCTACCCGCAGTTCAAGAAATACACCCGATCTGTGGAATATAAAACTTCGGGATGGGAGCTTTCTACCGACAAGAAATGTCTAACATTTAAAGACGGCTTTGCTGCCGGAAAATTCAAGTTAATTGGTAGTCGGGATTTGCATTTTTATGCGCCTGGTGAGATTAAACGAATCAGAATTGTGCGCCGCGCCGATGGATACTACGCCCAATTTTGCATCAATGTGGAGAGGAAAGAGGAACTTGTTCCGACTGGTAAAGCCACTGGGATAGACGTTGGGTTAAACCACTTCTATGCTGATAGCGACGGCGAAACAGTTCCTAATCCTCGGTATCTCAGAAAAAGCGAAAAAGCTTTGAAGAGATTGCATCAGCGAGTTTCTCGGAAAAAGAAAGGTTCCAAGAACCGAAAAAAAGCGATTAACAAGTTAGGAAGAAAGCACCTGAAAGTCAGTAGGCAGCGTAAAGACTTCGCCATAAAGACGACGCCCGGCGTGGTAAAATCTAACGATTTTATAGCCTACGAAGACCTTCAGGTGCGGAACATGGTGAAAAACCATAAGCTCGCTAAATCAATTAGCGATGCAGCTTGGTCACAAACTTGATCATTATTTGGAATATTTTGGAAAAGTGTATGGCAAAACAGTTATTGCTGTTCCACCACAGTACACTTCCCAGGATTGTTCAAACTGTGGCAATTTAGTTAAGAAAACCCTGTCAACTCGAACCCATATTTGTGATTGTGGTGCGGTATTAGATCGCGACCATAACGCCGCAAAAAACATCCTAGCAAAAGGGTTGAAGCAGGCAAAAATCAATTTAAATACGGTGGGGCACACCGGAATTCACGCTGGGGGACAGACCGATCTCTACTTGCTGGTGGTAGCAAAACAGAGATAAGTTCGACTGGCTGATCCAAGAATCCTCGTGCCTTTAGGCCGAGGAGTGTCAATATGTCTTTATAGGTAAATGACATGAACGCTAAAGAATTGCTCCTTAAAGAAATGGATAATATCCCCGAATTTATATTAGAAGAAGTTTGGGATTTTCTGCAATTTCTCAAAGCAAAGTATGATAAAGATAAGTTAGAAGCAAGCCTGCTGAGTGAATCTTCTTTGCAAAAAGACTGGTTAAGATTAGAGGAGGATGAAGCATGGCAGAATTTGTAAAAGGTGATGTGATAGTTGTTCCTTTCCCATTTTCAGATTTAACACAAGCCAAGCGCCGACGCTCTAGTAATAGCAACTTTGGCAGGAGACGATCTAATTCTTTGTCAAATTACTAGCCAGACGCTCGCCGATCGCTATGCTATTAGCCTTCAAAGTAGTGATTTTAGTGAGGGTGGACTTAACCAAACTAGCAACATTAGACCTAATCGCTTGTTTACCGCTGAGCGATAAATTATACTTTATAAAGCTGGTAAGCTTAAACCTGAGAAGTTGAACGAGGCGATCGCCAAGATAGTTGAAATTCTTCACCAGTAATTCTCTATTGTCCAGCGTTCCTCAGCTCAAAATGCTGTTTGACTACATTGTGTTGTGCGATCGCCTGCGCGTTGAGAAAAAGACATAAAGTGCGATCGACCTTTCGATGTCAAAAAGCGATCGCACTCACACTCTCAACCAAAGATCGCCCCTCTCATTCCACTCATGGCGATCGCCCCATTACCTATAATTTTAATTAACATCCTGTCCCTCCCTTAAGCAGGGCTGGGGGGACAGGATGGGAGGGGAAACGAGCCTTAAAGCGATCGATAAACGCGATAGTTAATTTCCGGGAAAATATTATCAATCTCCTCAACCTTCTCCAACCAACCCGAATCAACTTTCCCTTCTTTCACTTCATCGTAAAGCTTGTGAAAGCGCATTAAGTGCGATCGAGTCCGGCGCACTGCATAGGGCACCATCGTCCCTGTACGCATGATAAATGCCCAGTCAGAAGATTGAGCTAGCAGCACTTCCCGCGCCGCCTGGTTCAAAGCGCGCCACTGCAATTCATCCGCAGGTTCCATGCTTCCCAACTCAATCATCCGTTCCGCAGCTTTGTGCAAGTGCGGGTAAATCCAAGCATTGGTATCGTTGAGCCAATATTCGTGGAAACCCCGGAAACCCCAGCTAGACTGAGACGGGCGGCACACTTGCTGAGTCGGATTTCCCCGCAAATAATCGGCTAAGTGCGTCATCTCGTAGGTATTTTGGTCGTACCAACTCTTGCGGAACAGGTAATCTAAGAACCAAGGCCCTTCGTACCACCAGTGACCGAAAAGTTCGGCGTCGTAAGGCGAAACAATAATCGGCGGACGCTGCATAATCCCGTTGAGGTGTTCGACTTGGCGTTCCCGGTTGAAAGCAAAGTTGCTGGCGTGTTCGGCTGCTTTTTCCCTTGCCCAGTATGGATCGTACAACTGTTTATCGCCTAAACCCAATCCGCGACCGGTGATTTTGTGATATTTAATCCCGGTATTTTTCCGCTGGCCGTTGGGCATGATGTAGGGCTTAATGTAATCGTAGTCAGCTTCCCAACCCAAATCTTTGTAGAATTCGCGGTATTCGGCCGCGCCTGGATAGCCGACTTCGGAAGACCAAACCTGCTGCGAGGATTCGTGATCCCGACCGAAGGCTGCGACTCCGCATTCGGTGAAAATGGGGGCGTAGCTGCCGTAGCGGGGACGCGGGCGGGCGTAGAGGATGCCGTGACCGTCTGTGAGAAAGTAGCGGAGGCCTGCGTCGGCTAACATCCGCTCTAAGCCTTCATAGTAGGCGCATTCGGGCAGCCAAATGCCTTTTGGTCGGCGACCGAAGTTTGCTTCGTAGTTGTCGCAGGCTACTTGAATTTGTGCCCAAACTGCTTCGGGGTACATTTTCATCAGCGGTAGGTAGCCGTGGGTGGCACCGCAGGTGATGATTTCGAGGTTGTTGGTATCTTGGTGTTCTTTGAAGGCTTTGACTAAATCTCGATCGTACTTTTCCCAAAAGTTGCGGACTTGAGAGAAATGGGCGGCGTAATGTTCTGCTAAATACCGGAGGTGACCGTTGCCGCTATTGTGTTCGATTTCGAGATCCGCTAATTCTTCGAGTTTAGCCAAGTGGTCGTCGAAGCGGTCTTGCAGCAAGGGGTCGCGCAGCATTGCCACCAAGGGCGGCGTCATGCTCATGGTAATTTTAAAGTCGATGCCGTCGCGCTTGAGCCCTTCAAAGACTTGCAGCAGGGGAATATAGGTTTCCGCGATCGCCTCAAACAGCCATTCTTCTTCTAAAACGTAGTCGCTTTCGGGGTGGCGAACAAAGGGCAAGTGGGCGTGGAGAACGAGGGCGAGGTAGCCAATAGTCATAATGATTTGGATGCCGTAGTTATTAACTGACGCCTGTTAGGGACAGCTTTAAAATATTTTAAGATTTTATGCTGAAACGGGACTCACAAAATGCCGTGTTTTTTTAACTCCTCGCTCCTGTTGTCCCCCGCTATAACTGTACCCAGTGTCTTCGGTGGGATGAAAGGCAGGGAGATTGTAGGTACGGAAATCTCCAAATCTTTATTTTTGTAGATATTTTACTCAATACTTCGGACAGTTTTGGAACAGGGACGCTCCCCGAACAGAGACAAAAAATCCCTGGAATTTTAACCGAAACTC
>NZ_JAUBUJ010000215.1:0-4086 GCF_036705405.1 Microcoleus sp. B13-B6 | reverse complement strand
CTACTTCCATCAACAGATTACTGGTTCTCGTTAGATTACACAGAAAATGGTGTCGCTAAACAATTTAAAGCGCATTTTACGATGAAGAGATAATTTATTTTAAGTTATTTTTAAAAGAGGATTGATATTTTATCAATCCTCTTTTTTTGTAGTATTTTTTTTGAATTGTCGATAAAATTCAAAAAAAACTGATAATCTGTTGTTTTTTGTATTATTTTTTTTGTATTATTGTTAATATTATTATAAAATTTTCCTTAAAATGAAAAAAATATTCTCTCTTGTATTGATTTTGTTGGCTTTCATGTCATCTTTTTCACAAAACTCTGATATTGGAAAATACAATCTCCCACCAGGGTTTGTTCTTAATCCAAAAAGAACAATTCTTGATTTGTCATTTAAAATTGATAAAGCAAAACCATATGTAAATTATTCAAACAAAGATTTAAAAGTTTTGAAGAATTTATCTTCTGAAGAGGTAGAGTTGTATAAGGATAGTTTAGGAGATTATTACAGGTATTATAAAGAGGGAATTACTTATATTAGTAGTTTGTCTAATAAAGTTAAAAGTATCTATACTATAGATGAAATTTGGTATATATACATATTTGATCAAAAGTTGAAAAAAGAATTAGTAAAGATTAAATAGCTTATAGACATGATGAAAAAATATTTTTTAAGTTTAGTTTGCTTTGTTGTATATGCAATTTCTTTTGGTCAAACATATAATATGCCAAATGGCTCTAATGGAACTATAACTACTTGTGCAGGTACATTTCGTGATGGAGCAGGTGATTACGGTGCTAGTCAAAATAGTACAATTACTTTTTGTCCTTCAACGCCTGGAGACAAAATTAGAATAACATTTACTTCATTTACTACCGAGGATGGATATGATATATTAGAGGTTTGGAATTCAAATACTGCAGGAGCAGCAGGAACTGGAGCAGATGCTTTTACAGGTACACCAACATTACCTTTTGTGATTACATCAACTAGTCCTGATGGTTGTATCTCTTTTAGATTTACTTCCGATGGTATATTTCAAGATGCAGGATGGGTTGCGACAATTTCTTGTGTTACTCCTTGTTCACCCCCTACGGCTGCCTTAACAGTAACGACTCCTTTGAATATCTGTCCTAGTTCTGCATTAAATCCAGGTAGTACAAATGTGTCTTTTAATGCATCGTCATCAACTACACCATCTGGAAGTTTGGTAAGATATGAGTGGGATTGGGGTGATGGAACAACAAGTATAACTAATACAGCTACAACATCTCATACATTTCCAACAACTGGAGGTATATATTTAGTTAGATTAAAAGTTAGAAATAATATAACAACAACAGATCCTTTAGGTTGTCAAAGTATTAATGCAGCCACTAGATTAATTAGAGTTTCCCCTGCTCCAAGTTTTGCTGGAACATCTGGTACTGTTAATTTAGGTTGTGGTCAATCAACGACTTTAAATGGTAGTGTTTTATCGCAGACAGTAAATCAGTCTCCTCCTACAGTATTAGCGGGAGTAACTTCTCTTCCTAATGGAGTTGGAGTAAGTTATTCATCTGGCTTGGATTTTTCTGGATTATTTGCTTCAGGAGCTACTATGACTTCAGCTTGCTATCCTACACTAACCTTTAATCTTGAGCATTCTTATAGTGGTGATTTAGATATTGAATTAATAGCACCATCTGGAGAAGTTGTAAAAGTTTATGATAGCCATGGAAGTGGAACTAAATTTGGTACTTGTGCTAATCAAAATGATGATACTGTTCCTGGATGTGGTACCACATATACAGTGGTGAATTCTGGTGGTGTTGCTTGGACAGCTGCAGGAGTTACAACTACGACAACATCTACATGTGCTGGTTACACTGGTGCCTGTGAAACAGGTAATTATTATATCTCTCAAACGTATAATTCTACAAATCCATTCACGGCATTTAATGGCGCTCAATTAAATGGTGTTTGGACAATTAGAATTACAGATAATTTGAATTTAGATGATGGAACACTTTTTAATTGGTCATTAACTTTTCCTCCATCTTGTTATGGAAGTGTAGATACAATTACGCCTGATTTAACTACAGCTGTATGGACTACTAGTGGAGGAGCTCCTAGTATACCAGCTCAAACTACAACAAATACAGTAGTTAATAATCCAGGTCCAGTTGCTTGTCCTACTGCAGGAGCTTGCGTTGGAAACCAATTGACAAATAATATAACAGTTGGACCATTTAATACAGCTGGGACTTTTATTTATAACTTTACAGCTACTGATGAAAATGGTTGTCAATTTCTTACAAGTGCAACTGTAAATGTTTCAGGTGGTTGTCCAACTGCTAATATCTCATATACTGGTTCTCCGTTTTGTACAACTTCAGCTCCTGTAAATGTTAATTTGACAGGTACTGGCGCTTTTACATTAGGTAATTTTACCGCTCCAGCTGGCTTAACTATTAATCCAACAACAGGTCAAATAACCCCTTCTACAAGTACTCCTGGGACATATACGGTTACTTATACAATTCTTCCTAGTGCATGTTGTGCAGTTCCAACAATTGCTACAACTTCTGTTACGATTAGCGCAAATCCTGTTTTGAGTTCTTTAACATCAGTATCACCTATTTGTTCAGGAAATAATGCTGTTTATACTCTTACAGGAACTCCAAATGCTAATGTTACTTATAATATTAATGGTGGAACATCTCAAACTGTAACATTAAATGCTGCTGGTACGGCCACAGTTACGGTTCCATCTGTAACTGCAGATACTACGTTAAATGTTATTAATATTGCTACGGCAGGACCAACTGTTTCGGGTAATGCTTCTTCTGCTTCTGGAGGTCTTAATTCTGCCAATTCAGTCGGAGTTATTTCGGCTAGTGGTTCTACTGCAAATGCAGTAAATTGCGCAACTATTGATAATGCTAACAATACTTTGACATTAACATTGCAACATTTAGTTCCTGCAGGAACAGTAATTACAATTAGTATTGCTAGAGATAATAACCAAGGAAGTGTTACTATTTCTGATGGAACTGCTAATATTGGTGCTTTTAGTGCTGCACCAAATGATGTTTTGCAATATATAACAGTTACTACAACAGTTGCAACAAGTACAATTGTAATTACTAGAGTTAATGGTGCAACTTGGTTTGATGGAGTTCAGTATTCTTTTGTATTGCCAGGTTGCTCAAATACTATTGCTGTTTCAAATACAGTTGTTGTTACGGTGCCAACAGTACCAACGATATCTACTACAGCGCCTACATGTATTGCAGCAGGTTCATCAACGATAACAAATTATAGTGGAGCGTTAACCTATACTTTCACACCAGCAGGACCAACAGTTGGTGCGGGTGGATTAATTTCAGGAATGACAGTTGGAACAGGATATACAGTAACCGCAGGCAATGGAAGTTGTACTTCAGTAGCATCAGCATCGTTTACTAATTTAGCGATGTTAGTTACTCCAGCCGTACCAACGATATCTACTACAGCGCCTACATGTATTGCAACAGGTTCATCAACGATAACAAATTACAGTGGAGCGTTAACCTATACTTTCACACCAGCAGGACCAACAGTTGGTGCAGGCGGATTAATTTCAGGCATGACAGTTGGAACAGGATATACAGTAACCGCAGGCAATGGAAGTTGTACTTCAGTAGCATCAGCATCGTTTACCAATTTAGCGATGTTAGTTACTCCAGCCGTACCAACAATATCTACTACAGCACCTACATGTGTTGCAGCAGGTTCATCAACGATAACAAATTACAATGGAGCGTTAACCTATACTTTCACACCAGCAGGACCAACAGTTGGTGCGGGTGGATTAATTTCAGGAATGACAGTTGGAACAGGATATACAGTAACCGCAGGCAATGGAAGTTGTACTTCAGTAGCATCAGCATCGTTTACTAATTTAGCGATGTTAGTTACTCCAGCCGTACCAACGATATCTACTACAGCGCCTACATGTATTGCAACAGGTTCATCAACGATAACAAATTACAGTGGAGCGTTAACCTATACTTTCACACCAGCAGGACCAACAGTTGGTGCAGGCGGATTAATTTCAGG
>NZ_JAUBUJ010000214.1:0-4090 GCF_036705405.1 Microcoleus sp. B13-B6 | reverse complement strand
TCGCGCTGCTGTAAGGTTGTTGTCATTTGTTTATGATTGCTTTATTTGGTTTTCAATGTTCGTGACGGCTTTGTGTTTCGCCATGTAAATAAACATAAAGCATATTCTAAGGTTTGTAAAGTATTTTAACAACAGATTAACTGATGTAAGGTATAAGGTTAAGTTATGAATATGAAGAAAACAGGAGAAAGAGGTAAGAATGCACAAAAAAGTAGGTAAAGCCTGGAAGCGCGTCGCCTTCAGGCATGGAAATATTAAGTTACAGACTTTTGCTGGCTAGGTATCATAATGAGAGCCCAATAGGGAACTTCAGCGGGCTCGACATCTGCGATCGCCCGAATTCGCTGATTCGGCATAGTTGCGCGTTCTATATACAATGCTCGATCGAACTGTCCCAACTCAATCAACACATCCCGCACCTTAGCAAAATGCCTCCCCAGTTTAATAATCACAGCAGCATCAACAACCGCCAGTCGATCGCGCAAAACCTCAGCATCCAGCGTCGCAGGCATAATACTTAACACATCGTTACGGTAAGTCAGCGGCACTCCCAACGCAGCCGCACTCGCCATTGTCGAAGAAATTCCCGGCACAACTTCAGTGGTAAATCTCGCCGACAAACGGTTGAATAGATACATAAACGAGCCGTAGAGAAAAGGCTCGCCCTCACACAGCACCGCCACATCCTGTCCCTCGCTAAGATGTGCGGCAATTTTCTCGGCAGCAATATCATAATAAGGTTGAGACGATCGCGTCGGACTAAAAGGCAACGGCATCGGAATCTCAATTTGCTCCGGGCGCAGATAATCAGCAACGATCGCCCGCGCCAGCACCTTACCATTTTCCATCGCCGGATAGGCAATCACCGGCACCGATTGCAAAATCCGATAAGCTTTCAATGTGATCAATTCTGGATCACCAGGGCCAATACCCAAACCGTACAATTTACCAGTAGCCTGAGTCATAATTCATCCTTTTTCGCTAACGCATTCACGGCCGCCGTTGCCATTGCACTGCCACCACGCCGCCCGTGCAACGTAATAAATGGCACTCCCCGACTGTTGGCGGCCAGTTCGGCTTTGGATTCGGCAGCCCCCACAAATCCTACCGGGAAACCCAGAATTAAAGCCGGTTTGGGTGCTCCGGCATCAAGCATTTCCAGCAGTCGGAACAAAGCAGTCGGGGCATTGCCAATGGCCACAACCGCACCCTGCAAGTTATCCAGCCATAAATCAAGCGCCGCAGCCGATCGAGTATTTCCCATTTGCCGCGCCAACTCCGGGATTTCGGAATGCCAGAGGGTGCAAATCACCGGATTGTCAGCCGGAAGGCGTTTGCGAGTGATGCCTTCGGCCACCATCCGGGCATCGCACAGGATGGGCGCGCCTGCGGAGAGGGCTTGGCGTCCGTAGGTGGCTGCACCGGGGGAAGCTGCTAAATCTGTAACAATATCGGTCATGCCACAACTGTGAATTAGTCGCACGGCTACCGATTCTAAATCGGGTGGCAAGCTTGACAAATCTGCTTCGGCTCGAATTGTGGCGAAGGATTTGGTGTAGATTTCTGTTCCGTCTCGAATGTAGTCAATCATTGTTTAAAACTGCTATGGGAATTTTGTGGGATTTGTGAAAGAGATTTTTTGAATGAACCGCGAAGGCGCAAAGGACGCGAAGGAAGAAATATCAAGAGAGATAGAAAGAGAAATGCTTAAAATTTGTCTGTTTTCATGGGATGTTTTTTCTCTTTCTATTCCGATTTTCCGTACTCAACAACTCCTGCAATTGGTCGATCGCCCGCCGATCGATAAACTCACCAAATGACTCCAATGGCTCTCGCAACCGCTGATACACCTGCAACATTCGCTCGATCGCACCGGGCATCTCGATCGCACTCACCGCCTGAAAAATTGGTCGCCCGAAGGGCAAATCTTTTCTACCCGCATAAATGTCGTAACCTTCGATCGTCTCGTGTCCTCGCTCAATCTGAATTCCCACCAGCGTGATATCAATTGGCCGGTGCTGGGCGCAGGACTTTTGGCAACCGCTGAAATGAATGTTAATCGGCAGGTCGAGCGTCAATTTTTGCGCTAAATCCCTCACCATTGCTAGGGCGTGACTTTGAGTATCTGTCGCCGCCGACGCACAGCCGCTGCTGCCGGCACAAGCCACCAAGCACGAATCTAGCCGAGTCGCTGACGAGTGCAATCCCAAATCGGCGATTTGCTGTTTTACCTCAAAAAGCTGGGAGTTGGGGATATCAGAAATCAACAGATTTTGCCACGGCGTAAGTCTCAGGGTACCGCTGGCTAGATTTTGGGCTAAATTTGCCAAATTCCGCAGTTGCTTTGATTCTAGCCTACCGAGAGGCAGTGCAATTCCCATGTAGGATAAATCCGACTGTCGCTGAGGGTGGATGCCGAGATGTCGGTGATTGGGGAGGGATTTTTCAGATGAGTCGATCGAACGGGCGGGCAAGATGCCCACCCCACAAGGAAATTCACTCTTTGTGGAACAGGCATCTTGGCTGTTTTTGGGAAATGTGCAAGATGTGAATTGCCATAAAAATGGTAAATTCTGCTGTACCCTTTCTAGATAACTTTCAACACCCCAATCTGCCAGCAGGTGACGCAAACGCGGTTTTTTCCCATCAATTCGAGGTCGATTTTTGGTGTATTCAAGATAGGTGCTAGCGAGGGCGGCTAATACTGAAATACATTGCGATTCTGGGATTAAAATTCCTGTATCGCCGTTGAAATGCAGCCGAAAAACGATTTCTGATTGGGTTGAAAGCCCTTCCGCAGCTAATAAAATATCGTTGCGTAAAGCCTGGATCGAAACCGATTCCCCGCCGTCGAAGCCAATACTGAACTTAGGCGAAAGTTCCGACAATTCGGGATGCGTTTGCAGGTAATCATCCCAAGCTTTGACTAGCGGGCGAGTATCCAGTAACTCCTGGCGATCGATCCCTGCTGTCGGGCTTGCCATAATATTGCGAATCGGGTCAACTTCAACGCGGCGAGACGCTATCCCCAATTCCTGCAAGCGGTTCCAGACTTCCGGGGCAATTTCCGAGTTCACTTCTCGGATTTGCAAATTTGCCCGATTTGTCACTTGCAAACAGCCGGTACTGTATTGATCAGCCACATCGGCGATCGTCCGACACTGCTGCGCGTTTAAAATTCCCCCCGGAATCCGCATTCTCGATAAAACTCCGTCTCGGGCTTGGGAACCGTAAAATAAACCCGGACAAGTCGGCAAATCAGTCAAAGCTAACAAATAATCTCCTCCCCGTGCTACGCAGGGAATCCAAAAGTAAACGCCCACAAAGCGCCCCCGAAATCGGCATTCTGACTTTTACAGTTGCGGCACAGCGCCGGAATTGCACCGGACTTTCCCGCTTTCAGGTTTTAGAAAGGTATCACGAGCTGACCCACAGAAAGCAAAACCCTCAACTTTCTTAACAAAACTTCTGGCGATGGCGTCGCGCCCCGCAAGCTACGCCCCTGTCTCTCCTTACATCAGCTTTCCTAATCACAGTCATCAGTTTAACTGTCGCTAAACCCCTTTACAAACGTTAACAAGACCGTTAATAATAGAAACATCATCCGAACATTGACAACCAAATACAGCAATCATAAAACCATGACAACAACCTTACAGCAGCGCGAAAGCGCCAACGTCTGGGAACGCTTCTGCGAGTGGGTCACAAGCACCGACAACCGCATTTATGTAGGTTGGTTCGGAGTCTTGATGATTCCTACCCTCCTGAGCGCCACCATTTGCTACATCATCGCCTTCATCGCTGCCCCTCCAGTGGACATCGACGGCATCCGCGAACCAGTAGCAGGTTCCTTGATGTACGGTAACAACATCATCACAGGTGCAGTTGTTCCTTCATCTAACGCCATTGGCTTACACTTCTACCCAATCTGGGAAGCAGCTTCCCTTGATGAGTGGTTGTACAACGGCGGCCCTTACCAATTGGTAATTTTCCACTTCTTGATCGGTGTATTTTGCTACATGGGTCGTGAATGGGAATTGTCCTACCGCTTAGGTATGCGTCCTTGGATCTGCGTCGCTTACTCTGCACC
>NZ_JAUBUJ010000213.1:0-4157 GCF_036705405.1 Microcoleus sp. B13-B6 | reverse complement strand
CGCCCGTCCTTTTTGGACGGGCGGGACGCCCATCCCACAAACTTGTGGAAGTTATTTAATTCTCATTCCTTAGTTTCCGGGTACAATGTCTATTACGAACTTTTGTTAATTTCTCGCTGACAGCGGGGACGACAAGGTGTTCCTGTGCAAATAAAGCCTGCCGGCATATTTTTAAAGACGCTGCTGCGAGCTCCAATTAACGCATTTGCACCGATTTCTACACCAGGGCCAATGAAGCAGTCGGCGGCAATCCAAACGCCGTTATTAACGATAATAGATGCTGTGATTAAGCCAAAGGCGGGGTCTTGAGGGTCATGAGTGCCGGTGCAGAGGTAGCTTTTTTGAGAAATGACGCAGTGTTTGCCGATCGCAATTCGATCGAGACTGTACAATACAACATCATCTCCGATCCAACTGTAGTCTCCGATTGCAATTTTCCAAGGATAGGTAAAACGAGCCGTGGGGCGAACGATCGCACCCCGACCTATTTTCGCTCCAAATAACCGCAGCAAGCCGCTTCTGATGCCGTTAAAAGGGTGTGGAGTGAGAGGAAATGCGATCGCCTGGACGAACCACCAAAGCAAAATTACCCAAGTAGGCTTTCCTCGATCGAACTTTGATTGATCGTACTTCCGCAAATCAACTAAAGATTCGCCTGTCAAAGTATTTGCGTGATTGTCGCTAATTGGGCGATCGTTTATTTGAGAATTTGGGGAATTTGCGCTCAAATTTTCCGGATCTTGGTGCGGATTTGGTATATAATCGGTCATTGATAGTTAATTTAATGTTTAATTTAAAATCGAGTTTAACCTTAAGGACTGCTGCATGACATTTCTAGTTAGGGACAATTTTGACTCGGAAAACGCCAAGGATATCGCACAATGCGAGAATACAAATCCCAGAATTGGCAAAGTGCGACTTTTACAAACAGCATTGGTACTGCTTAGCAGCTTTTTTGTAGCAGAGTTAATCGCCGCACTTAATTCTCATAGTTTGTCCCTATTAGCAGATGCGGGTCACGTCTTTTCAGATGTAGCAGCTTTAGCAATAACTTTGACAGCGACTTGGTACTCGTCACTTAAACGCAAAAGTAAATCGGTGGATTGCGCGATCGAATTGAGTTCGGGTACTATTCTTAAGAACAGGCAAGATGCCTGTTCCACAAACAGTGAATTTGATTGTGGGGTGGGCATCCTGCCGGCCCGTAAAAAGCTAGTATTGAGATCGGGCAGTATTCTTAAGAACAGGCAAGATGCCTGTTCCACAAACAGTGAATTTGATTGTGGGGTGGGCATCCTGCCCGCCCGTGGAGAAATCATTGCTGCTTTAATTAATAGTATCAGTTTAGTGGCGATCGCCCTTTGGATTGCCGCCGAGTCGATCGGCCGTTTGCAGTCCCCAACCCCCGAAGTAGAAGGGCTCCCGATGTTAATTACCGCCATAGTCGGTTTAAGCATCAACTCGATTAATGCTTGTTGCTTGCATTCCTGCTGTCACGGCGACTTGAACCTCAAAAGCGCGTTTCTGCACGCAGTTGCAGACATTTTTTCGTCGGTTGGAGTAATTTTAGCTGCGATCGCCGTAGCGTGGCTGCACTGGAATTGGGCTGACGGTTTAATTAGCTTGCTAGTCTCTGCATCAATTATTTTATTAACTCTACCATTGCTAATCGAAAGCCTCCAATTGCTGCTGGGAAAAGTATCAGCAATATCCGCAACTCAACCGCCTTGTGATTGCGAAAAACTGAGCGCCGAAAAATTGCTTTTTCCATCCCTCGAAGAACTCATCAAATAACATCTCTTCATCTGCGTATATCTGCGTAGATTCCCTGAGATATGCAGTTAAAATACCTAAGTAATTAACAAGGGCGATATCTAGATTGTAAAGATAGCGTAAACCTTATTATGTCCTCATGGCAAAGATCCGACTTTTCCGACTTTAAGATCCGACTTTTCCGACTTTACAAAGGCAGGGGCCCGAAGCAATGATAGAGATAGGGAAAGTGAACCCACGATGTCTAGATTGTAAAGATATCGTAAATCTGGATGTTGTGTTGCGAAAGGTTAAATAAAAATATGTTATAAAAGATATGTCTGTGGTATGATACATTTAAGTTGCATCTAATGTTTTGGGAGCCCATTCCCCCACGAGGCCAGTGAAACCTCACTTCATATCAGGACTACCCCGCTCAGGCTCTACTTTACTGGCTGCACTACTACGACGACAAAATCCCCGGTTTTACAGCGCTATGACTTCCCCTATTGGGGGCCCAAGCCGATCGAATGTTGTCAGCCGTGAGCGAAGACAATCAGTTTTCCACGTTTATTTCCCGTGAAAAAGGCGAACGGGCTAACAATTGTACCGATCAATCGATTTGAGCAATAAGACTAATAAATTATTCAGTCCTATGCAAGAGCACTTAAGCTTTGAGGCGGGGGTTTCAACCCCGGCCAGACTTGGATGTAAACGATACATATAAAGGATTTCAGCAATTATGAACTTATCAACTATGAACAAGCAAATTATTTTCGTAGACTCCTCTGTACAAGATTATCAAAGCCTGATCCAAGGCATCGATCTCGCTCAAATTGTGATTTTAAATGAAAATTCCAGCGTGATCGACCAAATTACTAACGCCTTGGCAGATCAAAAAGATATTGAAGCAGTTCATATAGTTTCTCACGGCAGCGAAGGCAGTTTAAAACTCGGTGCTGACGTACTCAATGACAATAACCTAGAAACTTTCAGCGATCGGCTAAAACAGTGGGGAAATGCCCTGACAGCAAATGGCGATATCCTACTTTATGGCTGCGATGTAGCAGCCGGAGAAGTTGGAGAAAACTTCGTAAAGCGCCTGAGTGAAATCACAGGGGCAGATGTGGCAGCATCCACCAACAAGACCGGTAATGCAGCACTAGGGGGCGACTGGGAATTGGAAAAAACAACAGGGGCGATCGAAGCCTCCCTTGCCTTGTCCAGCGAAGCAATGGCAACCTATGCCGATGTTTTAGCCTCACCCGTTCAATTTAATCTCACATCAGTATTCGATCGCGATGTCATTATCAACTACACGGGAGGAGTCACAGACACCCTACAAGGCGAATTGGGTAACGCAGCGGGAGGGGCTAGCATAGATACCTTAATCACTCAGTCCTTTGCAACCTTGAAAGGCGGTGCTAGTGGCAATGGTTTACCCGACAACGGCTTTTTCGCAGCAAATGCCTTCCGTCCCGACGTTCAGCTAGGCTACAACAACACCAATAACGGCAACAACGCCAAAGTTCTTACAACTAACGGCACATCCTTTAACTTTGCTGTTACGCCCAACCAGTATTCACAAATCCACCTGTTCGCCACCAGTACAAATGGCAGCGCTGGGATGCAGGTGACATTTAACTATAGCGATGGCACTACTGGGACAGGCACAGCCACAGTAGTTCCCGACTGGTATGACGAAATTACCGAAACATCGTCGAGTTACTATCTAATCGACGGAATGGATCGAAGCAGTGATACAGCAGGAAACGGTTATCAGAATGCCAATGATCCGGCCCTATTCGGGTTCATGTTTAATCCTAACCCAGCCAAAACGCTGCAGAGCATTACCCTCAGTAAAACAAGCGGTACCAGCGTTGATAATTATCTGGGAGTTTTCGGAGCCACAGGTGTTTTAGCTGACATCACACCGCCCACCGTCAGCCTGACTTCGGCCGCCGCCGCCACCGTCACCGCAGCGTTTCCCGTCACCGCCACCTTCAGTGAAAGCACAACCAACTTTGTCGCCAGTGATATCACCGTCACCAACGGCACAGTCAGTGGCTTTAGTGGCACCGGCACCACCTACAACTTCACCGTCACCCCCACAGGGAGCGGCACAGTTACAGTTAACATCCCCGCCAATATAGCTACGGATGCCGCCGGCAACAACAATACAGCGGCCACTGCTTTGACGCGCACGGCTGACACCACAGCCCCCACAGCCACTTTCACCCCCGCAGACAACGCCACCAGTGTTGCAGTTGCTGCTAATTTAGTCGTTACCTTGAGTGAAGCCGTACAAAAAGGCACTGGCAATATTGTCATCAAGAAAGTCTCGGATAACTCAGTTGTAGAAACCATTGATGTCACCTCAGCCAATGTCACTGTTACTGGTAGTA
>NZ_JAUBUJ010000212.1:0-4198 GCF_036705405.1 Microcoleus sp. B13-B6 | reverse complement strand
ATCTCTTGTTTCATCTGTCGAAATAATTCTTAAAGAATTTGGAGATAATTATGTAATTAATTTTGCTTAACTACTTAACACTGTTGGTTAGCTTTGGGGTTTGAAACTGTAACGTAATTCTTGGACAGAGTTACCCATTGATGGAATTTTGGGGTAACTCTCTAGCCAGCCTCTCGATAACGTCACTAAGACTGCTTGCAGTAAGTTCAACTTGCTTGAACTCTAGCCACTTAGTAGCAGTCTCGGTCAGACTTAGGTTGACTTTACGCTTAGGCTCGCTGTAGATCTTTTTTCTAGGCATTTTGTCATTCCGCATTAATTCCGCATACAATAAGAGTAAGGCAGAAATGAGGTAAAAGCAAATGTTACTCAGCTTCAGGACGGAATTAAAGCCTAACAATAAGCAGGTGACTAGATTTCGGCAACATTGCGGGGTAGCAAGACACGCTTACAACTGGGCGAATTCAATCATCCTTGAAACCTTGAAACTCAGGGAAGCCGACAAAACGGTTAAGATTCCTTCCGCTATCGATCTTCACAAGCGTTTAGTAGGGGAAATTAAACCTCTGCATCCCTGGTATTACGAGTCATCTAAGGCAAGTCCGCAGCAGGCTCTGACTGAATTGAGAACGGCTTGGGATAGATGCTTCAAAAAGGTATCTAACCAACCTATAGCCTTTCTCAGAAAGATGAGGTACAATAACAGCAGTGTGTAAACCAGTTAAAAATATTTGACGATGTAACCTGACCGAACGCAAACTAAGAGTGCTTTTGCTAATTCTTGATAATTAGTAGTCTTGATAGAACGGAGAATGATTTTAAGTTTTGACCACAGATTTTCAATGGGTGAAAAATCTGGTGAATAAGGTGATAAGTATATTAATCTTGCCCCTTTTTTTTTGATCGCTTTTTTCACTTCTTCTCCCAAGTGAATGGGACAATTATCCATCACTACACAAGCCCCTTTCCATAGTTTTGGCACAAGTTTCCTGATAATAAAAGCTTCAAATGTAATTGCATCAGTTGGGCCTATTAGATTAACCGATGTCAAAATTTCATTGACTGACATTGCTCCAATTATTGAGACATTTTTGCCACGTTTAGTTGGTTTTGGCCCCTTGGCTCTTTGACCTTTTAAAGCTCTGGCATATAACCTAACCATTGCCAAATTAACTCCCGATTCGTCAATGAATATTAAGTCGTTCAAACTAATCTTTTTTATTTTTTGCCAGAACTCACATCGCAGGAGTTGAACTCGGTCGGTGCCTTTGTCCGAGGGGAAGAGAGTTTTTTTTTGACAGTAATATCTAAGAGTTTTATCATTCTTGCTATTGTCGCTCTACTAACGGAAAATCCAATTTTCCCATAAAGTAAATAACGAAGTTCTTCAAGAGTAGCATCATTGTTTACTTCAATCAATTGGGCACTCGATGAGTAGTGGCTCTGCATTCAGTTTGCCTTTGACTCCACATCGGTCAGTTCGCGGAGTAATGTTTTTTGTTTCACGATATTGTTTAAGCAATTTTTGTACAAAACTCAGGGCAGAGCGAAAAGCGCTTAGCTATTGCTTTTTGTGAAATCGGTTCAGTATGATAAGTATCAAGGATTTTTTGCCTAAAATCAATCGAATAAGCTTTCATTTTTAACAATGTATGAAGAGGAGTACAAATTTACTTTTTGTGAGTCAAGCAGCTCGTGCTGTCAAAAAAATGCTATTATGTATGCTATCGCTTTCGCGTGGCTTGTGCGTAACCATGTAATTATAGTTCGTTTGCTCTGATATTCTCTGCTTTATCCTCCTGAGTGAGTGTCAGTAACATTATACCTCATCTTTCCGAGAAAGGCTATAGGTTCAAGAAAAAAGGTGTGTCAGGTGAATCTTTCTACCTAGAGCAAGGAACCAAAGCAAAACCAGGAATTAATAACGATGGCAAGCGTGTCAAGTTACCTAAAATTGGTTGGGTTAGGCTGCACGAACCATTACCAATTACGGCATTTCACAACTGTGTAATCAGTCGAAAAGCCGACAGATGGTTCATTGCTTTTAAATACGAAATTGAACAGCCCGCAACTCCACCTGACCGTCCTACTGCTGGTGTCGATATCGGCATCAAAGAATTAGCTGTTTGTTCTAACGGTCAAGTCTTTGCCAATCCCAAAGCTTACCGTGGGATGAGTCGTAAAATGAAACGCCTGCAACGCCGTGTTAGCAAGCGAGTCAAAGGGTCTAACAACCGCAATTCGGCAATCGCTAAACAAGCCTTGCTGCACCTAAAAGTGTCAAACATCCGAAAAGACGCCATTCACAAGCTGACAACTTACCTCGCCAAAAACCACAGTGAGGTCAAGATCGAAGACTTGAATGTCAAGGCATTTTTGAAGAACCACAAGTTAGCTGGTGCAATCGCTGATTGCGGAATGTACGAATTTAAGCGGCAATTGGAATATAAAACCCAAAAGTTTAACTCCGAGTTGACGCTTGTAGAGCGATTCTTCCCTAGCAGTCAAATTTGCTCAAGTTGCTGCAATCATCGGCACAAGATGCCGTTGAAAGTCCGAGTTTTTGAATGTCCCGATTGCGGAAATATTCAAGACCGTGATTTAAACGCAGCCAAGAAGTGCGATTCGTTCAGTCGAAACCGAGCAATCGGGGGATGACTGGCTTCTACAGGGTAATCCATCAGGATTGAGTTCGCACTTTAATCCCTTGTAGATGACAACTTCATAACTTTACAGGTGAACGTCAGTATCCTAGAAAGCGTCAAGTCCTGTCCCTCAAACGTAGAGGTGAAAGCATATCCTCCACTGTAGCGACTAGCCATCAATCGGTGAAGCGAGGATAAAAGCGGAAAGAACTACTAGCCTAAAAGTGGTATCCCGTAAGCAAGTTCCTACGGATAGCGAAAGCAAAGTCACTGTTTGAATCATCGTTATTGCGACCCAGCGAAATAAGGCTTCTCACGCTGGTAGTCCCAAAAGGGCATTAGTACAGGGTGGTATGAGGATTTCAATCGACATACCTACGTTACCCAAAAACTCGGTGAAGAGGTGGCATCCTAACGGAACAAACCAATGGTTATGAGGAACGAAGTAACCCACCTGATTACTCTCGGAGAGGTCGAATACTTCGAGCAGTCAGCTAAGACGAAACATCTGGATTTCCAGGTAACAGGTGGTAGAGATTGAGTCAAAAGCCAACGCCTCACTGTAATGGTGAGGATATGCTAACGGACTCACGGTAATACGGATGATATAGCTACAATTCGCAATGAATATGTTATGAACACGGCAGAAAAACCGATGTATGAATGGAACGATATCAACTGGCGAAAGCTAGAGCGTAACGTTTTTAAATTGCATTCATCGGATATATCAAGCGTCTAATCGTGGTGATGTCAAGCTAGTACGCAGACTCCAAAAACTGTTGATAAGCTCTTGGGCGGCAAAAGCCGCTTCGGTTCGTCGGGTAACTCAAGATAATCACGGCAAGAAGACGGCAGGGGTGGACGGCGTTAAATCGCTGACCCCAAAGCAACGTTTCGCCCTGATAAACAAAATATCATTGGGTTGTAAGGTTAAGCCAACACGCCGAGTTTGGATACCCAAACCAGGGACAGGTGAGGAAAGACCTTTAGGTATACCGACAATGGAAGACCGAGCGATGCCGCGCGTTAGTCAAACTGGTGTTAGAACCAGAATGGGAAGCGCGATTTGAACCTAACTCATATGGGTTCCGACCCGGACGCTCATGCCACGATGCGATAGGAGCAATATTCAGTGCGGTACACAATAAATCCAAGTATGTGTTGGATGCCGATATTAGTAAATGCTTCGACCGTATTAATCACGATGCACTTCTCAAAAAATTGAATACTTATCCTACCCTACGGAGACAAATCCGAGCTTGGTTAAAAGCTGGTGTAATGGATGGAAACAAGCTGTTCCCAACTGATGAAGGGACACCACAGGGTGGGGTGATTTCACCCCTACTCGCAAATGTTGCCTTACATGGAATTGAGGAATTGATTAGGGGTTTAGCCCCAAAATTCGATATGAAGCGACCTGATAACACTCAATTGGGTGTTAGAGATAAGCTTAAATCGTTTTCATTGATAAGATACGCAGATGACTTCGTGAGCGCGACACGATGTCGCATGTTGTGAGTGAGGAGGTGACTTCTCTAGGTTAGTGTCCAAAC
>NZ_JAUBUJ010000211.1:0-4282 GCF_036705405.1 Microcoleus sp. B13-B6 | reverse complement strand
TCTAAAGCTTCTATTCGCTCTTCTAGGGTATCGAGTCGCTTTTCAAGTCGGTTGAGTGCTTCATTTATTTGTACGAGCTGTTCTTCAAAACTCGCCTCTGTGTCAATCTTAATAGAAGCCGTTTTTTCAGAATTATTGTCTCTCACACGACCGGAAATTTTATCAACTTTTCCGTGGACTTTGCTAACAGCTTTAGCTAAGAGCATACCGGGTGTTGAGACAAATTCGGCATCCGGTTCAGGTAAGATGTTGTGTTCCGGTTCTGGCTCCGGTTCAGCTATTGGTAAAGCTTCGGATTCGACCATTGCATCTGCAACTGAATCCGCTTCAACCAAGTTGGTAACCCGCTGCGACAGCGAGTCAGCTCGCTGGCTTTGAGCTTGGAGCCTTTTGACAATACCGGCAACTTGGCGCTCTTTTCCAGCCCCAAGAGCAGCTTCTATAATTTGAGAAGCTGCTTTTTTCCCCATCAGAGTAGCGAGAACCGCAACTTGACCGCTCAGACCGCTGACAGTTGTACCTTCTACCTCACTTCCAGAAATGGCTGTTCTACCACTAACTTGTACAGCAGCATCGAGGATACTATCGATGTTCTGGTCGTTTGATTTTTTGCCTTGAGGTCGCTGTTGGCTAGTTCGGGTTTTTGAAGGTGTGCGTGCTAAGGATTCAGCAACTTCTACCGCTTCATCTGTCTGAAGTTTTCTTTTGGCTTGGGATTTAGCTGATAATTCTTCGTCTTCCAAATCTTCTCGCTCAGAGTTTTGAAGGTGGCTTTTAGTTTGAGGCTTAGCTTTAGGTTGAGGTTCTTTGAATTCAAACTCATCTAACTCACTTAGCTCATCTCTCGGAGAGCGGCTTAAGGCTTTAGATTTAACCAGTGGCTCTTCCGACTCCAACTCCTCTACGTCATCTTTTCGGGGTCTTCTTTTGGTTTGAGAGTTGGGTGATGGCTCGTCGTCATCCGAATTTTCTATTTCATCTTTTTTTGATTTGATATTGGCTTTAGATTTCGATTTGTGCGATGGTTCATCATCTTCTAAGTCATCTAGCAAATCGTCTTTTTTAGACTTGTTGGTCGTTTGAGATTTCGATCGACGCGAGGGTTGCTCATCCTCTAATTCATCTAGTGAATCGTCTTTTTTAGACTTAGTTGCAACTTTAGATTTAGACTTGGGGGAGGGTTGCTCATCATCCAATTCATCTAGTAAATTGTCTTTTTTAGACCTTGTTTTAGTTCGAGGCAAATCGAGTAATGCTTCAATTCCTGTTTTAGTAAATCGGTTGTCGTCCGGCTCTCCCAAGTGTTCCATCATGTACTTTCCTGTGGTAGAGCCGTACTCGGGTCGATCGCTCAAACTGAGGACGAGTCCGTTGTGCTTGACCTCCACGCTAATGCCAGGTTTGCCGTCTGCTTCCGTTAGTTCTTCAATTGCATCGGCAAAATCTTCTACGCTGGTGAGTCCGTTTTCCAGGCAGTAATCTAAAGCTTTCTCGCAGCGATTTCTTAGGTAGTTGAGAATTTTCTTGCCCTCGGCTGTGTTAGGGGTGATGTAGTTTCCCTGGCTTCGGCTTCGGTATGCTGTTTTTGTAGCCATAATCTTTGTGGCGGTGTGAGTGGATATTTCCCATGAAATTCGAGCAGTATGGCTACTGACTTCACTCGGAAGAGCGGTTTTGGGGAGTTAAAGTGACCCCCTCCAATCGGAGGGGGAATCGTCTTATCCCCTGTTTGAAACTCACTAAAAAACTAACTGTTCGGTCAACGAGCTTTCCTGGTGTTCACACTTACCCGCTCTTAGATGTGCGGTAGTTGATATTAAAGTTGTGTATCTGCATCTCTTTTTTGTGAAGATGTAGAAGCTAATTCAGCATCAACCTCTCTGAGATATTTAATAAACTGAGAGCTGTTGTTTTCAGAAAGTTTCTTAATGATTTGACCTGTTTTCAAGTCAGCAGCCAAGACCGGATTATCAGCTTCATCTCTGACTAAACACCTAACATTATTGCGAGATTGGCTAATAAAAGCTGTCCAGTTCCCCACAGGAATTTTAGTTTCTCCAGTTTGGTTATATGCTTCAGAAATCGCATCTTTCAGCAATTGTGAGAGGTGGGTGGGGCTGGCAGCAATCTCTTCGGGTTGAGAGGGCGGTTTGTTTTGGGTAGGAGTTGGCGATACGGATTGCGATCGCTTTTGGGTAGGGGTTGGCGATACAAGCGGTCGCTCTTGACAAGGAGTTGGCGATACGGATAGCGATCGCCCTTGACAAGGAGTTGGCGCGACTTCTGCAAGTTCCTCAACTGATTCAATTAGTTGCACAGAGCTAGGGTTGATGTTTAAGATCAGAGCACTGCCTTTAGGCGAGGGTTCAATAGTGGCCTCAAAGGTACTGCCGATCGGCAATTTAGGTGAATTAGTAGAGAACATGGCTAGTTCTTGTCCGTCAAGGAGGACAATAGGGCTGCCGTCGCGTCTCGAACCGCTACCGCTAACAGAACCCACCTCAAAAGTCAATGTTTTCTGCCTCCATTTGGGACTGCTAAAGTCAACATCTTTTAAGTCATTGTACTTCTGCCCAATCAGCTCAGCTCTGTCAAACTGAAAGGTTTGCAATTGCTGGCAAATTTCATCCGTAAACAAATTGAGAACCAATGCTGCTTTAGGTGTTTGGTTTTGGGACTCAAGCCAAGTATAATCAGCAGGAGCTACAATACGTGAACTGACATCTTTGGTGCGACCAAGACCATCGCGGTAAGTTAAGTCTAAACTGTCGATGTCGTTGACATTTTCGCAAAACTTCTTCTCAAGAATTCCCACCAGTTTGTCGCTGGGTTCAATTAAGGCAAAATTGACCATTGGCAGGCTCGGATGCAAAGTTGCTTCATATTTAATGCCTTTGCTGTCTAACAATTCTTTCCAATGTCCAGCTAAGTCTTTGCCAACTGGCTGTCGCTTCTTATCCCTGACAGTCTTATTGCTGCCGTCCCGTTCAAATTCCTCGAAAGGGACGCTCAGAACGTAAGTGTCTTTTGGCATTGCTTCGTGGAGTCGCTCGTACTCAGGTTCAAGGTTGAATTCAATCAGCAGTTGGCGAGAAAGTTCCTTACAAGCTTTGCGAGGGACTTCTAAGTTGGGATTTGCGGTTTCGACGTGCCACATAGCACTAGCAGCTAAAAACCGTTCTTCAGGGTCAGTCCAAGCTTCAGTTACATCGGCTCTTAAGCTCTCGTATAACTTGCTGACGGCTTCTTTAATTGCCTTAGAATCGCCGCCGCACTCCAAGTGAATTTCACCCATCCTTTCTCGATAGCGTTCCTTAATATCTTGCGCCCACCTGACATAATGTTTCTCCCATTTTTCTCGCTCATCTAAGTCAGAAGGAGACTCAAACAAGTAGCGAAACTCGTCGCGGTGGCGGCTTTTTAGACGAGTCGGTTCCCACTCTGGGTTAACAGCCTCTCTAGCAATGCAATTGATAGCGGTGCCGTCTCCTATAGGTAATGGCACGGTTTTGTAAAGCCTGGGGTCGTCTTTGTAATCAAATAGGTAGCTTGGGTGCTGTTCTGACCACTGCTTAGCGTTGGACAACAAGGTGGGGTGGTGGTCTTCGGTGCGAGTAGCACTTTTGGGACTGTCCACTTCAATTTGCAGGGCATCAAATAGCTTTCCAAGAAGCTGCCGCTTCTGTTGATTGAATAAACTTTCTGGCTGTCCCGGTTCTGCTGCTGACGATTGCACTCTCCCGATTAAGGTAGCCACCCAGCCGATTTTATTTTGGGCGATGGCTACGGCAATTTGCCGTAATTTGGTATACTTGCGATCGCCATCACTATCGGTAGCTTTATTGTAGTCAACTTTCTCTCGCTTCTCAACAGCATCGTACTCATTCTCTTGATTAGCGTGCCTGGTTTCAGAGGCGATATTCGGCATTCGGGAAGCAGGCGTAATTACTAATTGATCGCCATCAAAATCGCATTGGTGATGCTGCATGGCTTGGTCAGAGCGAATGAAAACGCACCCTTTGTACTGCGTTAATTCAGGCTGGATTTTGTTGTCTACTGTGTAGCGGCGGATGTTATCTTTACTGACAATTGGGTATCGGGTAACGATAACTTCTGTGCCGTGCCGCAAGTGGGGGGCAACAATTGTACCGGGTTTGAGGTTTTCACAAGGTTGAGCCATTGCTGAACCGTGATGAATTGCTCCTTTAATTGCTAAGTCTTTCCACTTTTTAGCCAGTTGTTCTTGCATGAAATCGACGACTTTGGGAAAGTCGAGGAGTTG
>NZ_JAUBUJ010000009.1:106474-131339 GCF_036705405.1 Microcoleus sp. B13-B6 | reverse complement strand
CGATAGGGTGGAGGGGCGGCTTTTACCAACAATTTATGTGAAAAACCAACAAACTCAAAAACCCGCCCCCACCCAACGACAAATCTCGGAAATAAGCGTGTTTCCCCAAATTACCGTAGGGGCGGGTTTCACCAACCATTTATGTCAGAAACCAACAATATAATAAACCCGCCCCCACCCAACGACTGAGAATAGTTATATTTTGCCCCGATTATGGGGCTTTTTTTTGTGCTTGTTAATTCTTCACAATTCGGATTAATTGCAAAAATTTGAGTTGTAAAAGTTTGTCTTTGAAGTTTTCCCGATGTTGAAAAATTAGAGCTTTTGGCACTACAGAAGGCTCTGATTTTTAAATTTCTGTTTGCGGTGTCGGGTGGAGTCGAAGCCTCCTTCGATTCCGCATTAATAGAGACTTCGACTAAATTTGTCTTAGCTACCTATTTCTAGCGAGTGACAATTTAACTTGCTAGACAGGGACAATGTAAGTGCCGTAACCCTTCGGCTGGGGGATAGGACGATGCCTTAAGGACGTTCACTCTATGCGGTAGAGGCGTCCCCTAAAAGGCATCCCCCCAAAATAAGACTATTAGAAATCTAGTCTTTTGTCAACAGCTATTTATGGTTTCCCTTAAACTGTCGCATTAATAGAAGACTTCCACTAATTTTGTTCTAGCGTTTCCATTAAATTAGTTTCCCCAACGAGTGGGGAGTCGCCGTTTTTCCACCATTCTATCAATCTCTTACCGTTTCCATTCAATTAGTTTCCCCAACGAGTGGGGAGTCTTCGTTCCCCGGTCTTTGTCGGTTGTGCTCGTGGCGTTGATGCTGCTTTGTTTCCATTCAATTAGTTTCCCCAACGAGTGGGGAGTATTTGTGCAGCGGAGTCGGTGCAGGATTCCCATACGCTGGGTTTACATTCAATTAGTTTCCCCAACGAGTGGAGAGATCAACGAACCGGACGACCAGCAACCGATCGAAGGCACACAGAAGTTTCCATTCAATTAGTTTCCCCAGCGAGTGGGGAGCCAAAATTACCAGCTTCCCAGAAACCAAATTTTTTCACTACCGGTGGACATTTCCATTCAATTAGTTTCCCCAACGAGTGGAGAGTGGAATTTTCGGAATAAACCAACACTGGGGGTACGATATGCCACCGTTTCCATTCAATTAGTTTCCCCAGCGAGTGGGGAGTAACCACAGTGCATAAATTGTTAGATTTAGTGGGATGTGACTTGTTTCCATTCAATTAGTTTCCCCAACGAGTGGGGAGTTGGAACCAAACCGCATGGCGATCGATTTCAGCGGTTTCCATTCAATTAGTTTCCCCAACGAGTGGGGAGTGTGCGGACTGTAAATATTTCACAGCCTATTTAGCGTTTCCATTCAATTAGTTTCCCCAACGAGTGGGGAGAGGACTCCTCGACTGCCCTTATTCCCCCGGAGATAAACCAGGGTTTCCATTCAATTAGTTTCCCCAACGAGTGGGGAGACTAAGGAAGTGCGAGAACTTAACGGTTGGGGGGAATACTCTACAGAAGTTTCCATTCAATTAGTTTCCCCAACGAGTGGGGAGTAATATTTACTACTGCGATTTACACCCCAGCATCATGTTTCCATTCAATTAGTTTCCCCAACGAGTGGGGAGAGATGAATGATTTGACTTGGGCTGAATTACTTGCAGCGCTTCGTTTCCATTCAATTAGTTTCCCCAACGAGTGGGGAGAAGGATGATAAAGGTAACATTTACCTAACTCAAACTTACCTGTTTCCATTCAATTAGTTTCCCCAACGAGTGGGGAGTTATTCGATAAAAACGATTACACCACGTCAATCTTAAAAGTAGTTTCCATTCAATTAGTTTCCCCAACGAGTGGGGAGAGGGATAGTGAAGGTTTAACGGTTAAGAAGGAAACGTTTCCATTCAATTAGTTTCCCCAACGAGTGGGGAGTAAACCAGTAAAGCTACACAATGAAAAAGTAGCAACAGGAAGGTTTCCATTCAATTAGTTTCCCCAACGAGTGGGGAGAAAAGAGATCGCAAGTCAGATCGTTATGGATATTAGTTGTTTCCATTCAATTAGTTTCCCCAACGAGTGGGGAGGTTAATACCTTTGTTGGCGCTGAAAAGACTGTTCGCTCCGTTTCCATTCAATTAGTTTCCCCAACGAGTGGGGAGTCCAAACTTCTTCTTGATTCTTCGATCGTCATTTGTAACTACAGTTTCCATTCAATTAGTTTCCCCAACGAGTGGGGAGTCCTCTATAATACACCCAAGACAGCGCAAGGTGTCTAGAGGCCCTTTGCGAGGCTCAGATATTTTTTGTGGAACTCACACCTGTGTTCGCTCACAATAATCATTGAAACCCTTGCCCAGTAAGGCTGCGAGGCTCATAACGCAAAAAGGTCGTTTGAGCTAATTTACCACCAGCCTCGCAACCTGAGCTAAATAATCACTGACCCAGGTGCTTTTGTCACCGGCGCTCCCACACCCAAAACCTCCACCTGTCCCAAAGTATGGCGCGACACCGGATAAAACCGGATGCTGCGTCTAGGTTGATTAACTTTCGCAGCCGTCGCCGGAGTTCTGTAAATCTGGCAGTTGACAAAACATACTCAAAGGTAGAATATTGTCCCCATTTGCCATAACCTTTCAGCAAGTCATGCACTTTTTGCCTGGGCTTGTCAACTCGGATATCGTAGACAACGATATAAAGCGGCATACTTTATCGAATTCTATTTTGTGTTGAATAGGGATGGTAAAGTTTAGCTTCCGATGCAAGTTCAAGAGAAAAACTTTAGTTAAGTTTGTTAGTCCGCCAGGGGTTGAAACCCCGGCGAATCCGTAAATTCGTCGCGGATTTATTGGCTTATGTTTGCAGTTCGTAATGGGCGAGCGCATCTACCAATTCATCATGCACTTTCGCCATCAAACTTGCTGACTTTAACGAAACAAATTTTTGCTGTGAAACAAAATTCAAACAGCCTAAAACCCTAGCTTCCCATTGTTCTCGACTATCAGTATTCCAAGCCTTGAACACATCTTTTTCCTGCAAGCCACGCAAGGAATGAAAAATAATATTTCTTTCATCTATAGTATTAGCAGCAACTACTTTAATGTGAGAATCTTGATTCCATTTATTTTGATCGGATTTTTCAACTAAAGTAAATAGTGATTTACCAAACAAACCCACACTATTGTACTGCTCATTTTTATTGGCATTAAACCAATGCCGTAAATTTTGAGGCAGATTTACGTCATGGATATATGCTGTACTTGGTTGATTGGGATTAGAGTATTTAATTTGTAGCTTATACTTGTCTAATGCCCATTCTTTGATCGAGCCTTCCACAGCGCGAAAACTGTGAAATAGAGCCTCAACCGTGTTACCCTGTCTAAGACGGATAACTCCTAAATAAGCAGCCTCATAGCCCGTCCACCACCACTGATTCAAACGCTCCTTTGCAACATCTCCCCTAGCCTTGCCAAAATCTTCAAACTTAGCAAAATTCCACTGTACAGCCATTGCTAATAAATCACGGATTTCCAGCAATAGCGGATCGGAAGAATCTTTCCAGTAAGGTTTTAAAATGCGCTCTACCCCCAAATAGTCATAACGACTTAATAGCGCTTTTGCTTCTTGAACTTGCATCCCCTGTAAATAAGTAGAGCTTTCTATAAAATCACCCTTTTTGGCTAAATCTGGTTCATACTCGTTGCTCACCAAAAACTTTACTTTTTTACCAAACTTTGCTAACGTTTCAAATTGAACCGCCGAAGAAATTGCCGGAGTTCCAGCTTGATGACTGACATAAAAGTTTGCACTTTTATCTAAATCCAAACTTGACAAAGCTTGTTGAACCAGAAACAGTGCTTTATTCCAACTATCTAATCCCTCATCTTTGGATTTAGGTTTCAATTCTAAGTAATCAATGGATTGAACTTGAGGAAATTTTTTCTGAAAATATCGTTCAAATATTGGTTTGAGCGTGCAAGTATCCTGCCAATAAGGACTTTTCTCTACTCTCCTATCTTCCTCATCAAAAACCGCTTCCTGATCGGTCATAATCAAGATTATTTTGTCAGGATTTGTTTTCCCTTTCTCTAACAGCTTTGCCGAAAAAGCATCAAGAAGCGGAAAGTGCAAATCCTGATAATATTCATCTGTTAACTGGCTGCCATAAACCATCCCCATCGCTCTAGCTGGTACAATGAAAGGTTCCTCATCATCAGAATTCGGCGGTTGTGTAGGTTCAAAACGGCGATCGTATAATTGACTTCTCACCTTTTTGAACAAAGTATTCCAATTGTCATCAGTGTTGAGCTTGACATCGCTGCTGCCAGTTGTCACAATCCAGATATTCATAATTATTCCTCAATTGGCCAAAGTTTGATAAAGTCGCTAGTGCTATCTAAATAGTCTAGAAAATCTTCAGTTGAGTCGGATTCATCAGGAAAAATAGTCAGTAATTCCACATACTCTTTGGTGGATTGTAGTTGACCATTTGTAGTAGTATAGCGCGGATACATTCGATGCCAAATGCAACCTATTTGACCGATTTTACCAGTTAGCACTGAATTTTTAATTGATTGCTCTCCCAAGTAGGGGCCGTGAAACCATCGAACAGCTTTACTATCTAGCTGATTTTTAGCAATTCGACCCCAAACTTCAACTTTTTTTGGATGCCATGCTTCCCGCCAACTGCTGATTGAACTACTCAGTGTTTTCTTCTTTAACTTTACCCACTGTTTGAGGCTTTTTTGAAAAGTATTCAAAAAATTAGTAATATCACTCAATTCATTCACAGGACAGCAGAGACTATTTGATTTTTCTCCAAACTGCCAATGACACCCAATCATCGGGTTATGATTACCAGTTACGTACTCTTTAAAAAAGAGGCGATGGTCAACTCGTCGCCACGATTTACCAAAACCTCCAAATAGCAGAGAGAATTTTATCAGTTGAGGAATCAAGACTTTCAAGTTTTTTCTTTGTTGTTCAGCCTTAGCCGTCATGCAAAGAATATTGAGCGTCCCGTCCACTAGCTCATAAGTAGGCATGACATTCGTGCCGTAGCTATAGCTATCCAAATCTAATTCGACAGGATTAAATGCTATTCCCAGTAAGCCAACAATTGCCCCGTTTTTACCTGCAAATCCCCCCCATAGTTCTTTAGTCAATTCTTCAGCCGAATTTTCATCAGTAAGGCCACTGAATAGGCGCAAAGTATGACCCCGCAAAGCAGCTTTAAACATATTAGGCCGAAATTCGCCTGTTTTGTCTATTAACTGAGAGCCTAAACCTTGACCCTTTAATTGTATGCTGAGCAGATTACTATTGCCGTGCTTTCTCGGTTGACCGTAACCAGCGCTCACCCTAGAACCAATGCCCCGTTCCATTGCTCTTTCCCAAAGTTCCCAGATAGTTGTCCATTCTTCCTCACTAAGTTCTACTGTGCTGGAAATGCCAAAAACTAAAGTGGGCTGATACAGAGATATCTGGATAAAAGCACTGTGGCTACCATTCTTTTTGACTTGCCAATCCTCTTGGGGATGAACAACATCTACTAGGGATTTCTTAGTCCACTCTCCATCTGCGGGATAGCCACCATGAAAGCGTAAAATTCCAGGTTTCGTGTCTTTTTGGGAAAGTTGACCCCCACAATATTTCATTGCTTGTTCATCAGTGCAAGTACGCAGGAACGCGCCTTTCATACTAGCACCGGGATATAACGGCCAACCTTTTGTACCAGTCACAGGGCGGATGACTCCCTCATCTTGACCGCTATTAGAAACAAATCGCCAAGTGATTTTAAACGGTTTAGTTTGAATTGTCTTTGAGTCAAAGTCGGGAACTTCTTTGGAAACACCAGCGATCCATTCTTTAGCCCAGTCATAAGCTTGTTGTCTAGGTGCCTTGGGAATTAACCGCTGAATCTGACAGCGCCCTTCTATTTGGGCGCGAAACATCAAAGGAATATCATCGCTATCACTCATTGTCTTCACCTCCAGAATTGCTGTTACTATTAGTAGGTTTATACCGCTGAGTCCACCAAACCATACTGTCGCAAAGTTGAGTCAGCACCGCTATAGCTACTTTGCGCTGTTCTACAGGAAAATCCCACAATTTATTGGCCATAATTTTAATGGCTGCTGTATCGTCAGAACTGACATTATCATTGGGAATTTTAACGCCCGCATTTGCCATAATTTTGACTAGCGCCTTCCAAGTATCCCGCCAATAATCAGCCTTATCTTGATCTTTGACTAACCGAAACTGTTCTCCCCAAAATCTCTCTAAACCGTAAGCAACTGCAACGCGCATTTTGTATGCTTGATTGAGAGCGTCTTTTTTGTCACGATATTTGACAACTAAATCGTGAGCCTCTTGGTCTAATCTGTAAGATTCCCAAGCCATAAATTATACCTCCTTTAAGGTTAGATAGCAGTGACCGAAACCAATTGATTCTAAACCGCCGAGATAAATATCTGTGCCAGTAGAAGCGCCAAAAGGTTGCCATGTCTCTTGGTTTTCTTTGAGGGCGATCGGAAATACTAAAATTGTGCCTTCTGGCAAAGCTTCCGTATTAAAAAAAGCTCCTTTTTTAGCCTTTTTTTCCTCTTTGTCTAAGGCCACTCGACTCTGACGATATAAGGCCATATCGTGAATCATGGCAATTTCATCGTCAGCCACAACAACGGCTGGCAATTCCTCTCCTAAAGGAAACCAAGCAGACAAATCCTGAGTTTTCTCAACTGTTAAAAAGCCAAAGTTAAAAAACAGCTTTGGTTTGCCATTTATGTCGAGAGCTTTTAAGGTTTGAGAACCTGTATAACTAGCTGGAGGTTTAGCGGATTTGAGAGATGTACCATCTTTTAGCTTGACATAATCTCCAGCAATTCGCTGATAGCGTTTCAGCAAACGAGGACAAGTTACCCAGACAATTGGTTGACCCGGACAAAATACTGGCAACCACAGCAGCGAAGCATATTCAAACTTAACTACAGACTCAGTGGTACTGTCTGGTTTCCCGGATTCTGCTTCCTGACCGTACCATTTATTAGCTTCAGCTTCTCCCAGACTGCGGCGGATTTCCGATCGCAATCTTCCCCGAATCGAACTACCGGGAATAATGCCAGTTTGAGTAAACTGGTCGCGGAAAATTAAGTTTAAGTTGCCGCTTTCTTCACCAGCCGTTGCTCCCACATGAACAGGAGCAAGGGTTTCAATAATACCGTAAGCTTTTTTGTACATTATTCAACTCCTTGAATTTCAATTGGCAAACACAAACCGCATCCAACTTGTTTCAGACTAAAACCTTCTTTGGGAAACCAATTTTGGGGGAATTCCCACCAAGTTTTATCTAAAGGTTCTCTGAGAAGATAGACAGTTCCGGGAGGAACTGCATAGCGTCCCCGTCCCATTTGTCCTTTCGCGCGGTAGCGATAGGAAATGGGTTTATCTGTGAGCATCTCCGGTCGTTTTTGGGAGAAATCTTCATTTTTGGGATAGCGGTATGAAAACTTGTTAGAACCCCAAACTCCCGGTGTTATCAAAGCAAATGAGCGCTGAATTGGTTGGCGTAAAAGTTTGACAATGGGACTGTCATCATCGAGTAAAACACTCTTGATTTCTACTAAATGATTTTCGCCACCAAAGCGATACCAACCATCTGCTAAAGGATGAGTTGAGAGATAAACTAGACAACATTCATCATCCATCTGCACGGAATTTTCCAAAAACAAACCATCTTCTGCTAAAGTACAGCGTTCGTCATCTTTTGTTTTGGGGTGCAAGATAGGGACGTATTTCCAAGGAATATCGGCAACATCGCCATTTTTCTTAATAGCAGCCGTCTTATTTACCCAAGAATTAACGGTTTGCCAACTATACTCAGGATCTAAATCTTCTGATTCGCGATGCCATTTCCCAGATTTCATTTTCCATTCATCCACGCCTTTTTTAGAAATAATTTTGTGCCAAGGAATGGGGACGTAAAAGTATTCAGGATCGTCTGATTTTGCCCAGAATGGGCCAGCGACAAACAAATTATCACTAAGTTCTTTTGGAGAAATATAGGACTTAACTTTGTTGCTGCTGAAAAATAGACCAGAGAGGGTAGCTGCTTCTGGAGGGAATTTTGCCCCAGAACGTCCGACTAGATTTTCGGGCGATAAAAATCCGCCAGAACTCCCGTACATAAATCCTAAAGGACTTATAGTGATGAGATATTTGAACATAGCTGCCATCCGACATTTATTAGGTCACTAATCCAGTAAATAACTTGTTTGGATTTTTCGGGATTTGGGTAATCACCGACGATGTGCTTCCAGTTTTTTTCTAAATTCTTCTCGTCTTGAAAGTAAAGTTCAAAAAGAGCTAAAGCTAATTCATCATTTGGGCTGTTTTCCTGGGGGTTAAAACTAATAGCATGACGATTTTTGAGATGAGCTAAATCCTTGTAAACATGACTCCAGTTTGGCTTTTGATCCCAGCTTTTGCCGTCCCGGTCTTTGTATTGTTTGAGAATGTGCAAATAATCCCAAGGACAAGTCCACTGCACGTATTGACCGCTGTTAAAAACTACTCGAATTGTAACGCGATCGCGCCCCAAACTTTTCGCCCGTTTTTCAGCTTCTCGACAGTGTTGAAGAATATCTCGCTGCGGCACTCTATGACCCGCCCAAACAAAACCAACACTTAGGTTAATATCCTGTCCGTGCTTTTTCCATTCATCGGACAATCCCATTAACCATTCTAATGCCTCTATAGGTTCTGGAGGCTTTTCAGGTTTGCTGCTGTAAATTACACCGAGGAAGTCGTCACCGCCGGCATAAACAATCCGCCCTTGGTCTTTGGGGAAATTCTTGATAAAATTTTCTCCCCAAGCCCGCATGGCCTCGCTAAACTTTTTTAGACCTTCATCTCCTTCTTTTTGAGCAATTTCCTGAAGTTTTTTGCCAACTTTATCGCCATCTCCCATAAACCAGCCAGTCCAGTGTTCTGGTTCACGAATAATGTCACTAAATCCTGCTTCAAGCGGAGATATCCCAATGTTTCTAGCAATATCTTCGTCGCGAGTAACTAACCGCTTGACTAACTCAGGAATACTCAATCTTTCATTAGGTGCAAGAAATTTTCCTTCGGGTTCGCCATCTGGGGGAAGATTTTCTAAGACACAGGAAAGACGTTGATAGAAATCCTTAAGTTCAGCTTTTTCTGTATCGGATAGCTGCCGCCCTGGATTTGAATGTTCCAAACCTAAACGCGGCCAGGCGATCGCATCCGTGCCAGTCAAACTCGAACTGTCGCCAATCCAGTTAATTGCCGTCCAATCACGACGCAATTTGCGAGTTTCTAGATTCTTCATCGCAGATTCTATCGAATCTCCGTGTCCCCAAAATATCTCCCAAGTGTACAAACCCCATCGCATCCACTCTTGCTGCCAAAAGTATTCCTCTTTAGGAGGTACTTCTCGTTCTATCCAAACTCGACATTCATTTAATATTTCTTGCCATGACTTCTGAAGGGTATTTGTCACGTCATTCCTGGAAAATTCCCCTTTGCCTTTCAGAAGTATCCGATTGGGCATTCCTTTTTGGATGTTCGGGGCACCCGGAGAAATGACCTTTAAACCTGATTTTTCGGCTTGCTTTACTAGCTTGTAACTCAGATAAGACAGAATCAGTGAAGCCCCAAATAAATCTCGGAGTTTGCGGGATTTCTCGATAAAGCCTTGAACGGGGGCAAAGGCGATCGCAGTGTATGCAGGCATAAATTCAATTTTAAGGCGGGCAATGCCCACCTGAATGCTGCTGGTAGTGTCCCAAGTAGCTAACTGCTTAAGTTCTACTCAAGTCAATATATCAGCCGAGCCAGCTTCGAGTCTCGCAATTTACAATATTTATCAAATCTTTTGGAAAACCTACAGCTACCTAAATAAGGGCTTTGAGGATTTTCTATATTTTTGTGTCAATATTGTCTTTTCCTTGACTTTTACCGCCTTTACCTCCATCCACCCATTATGGCAAAAAAACCAACCCCTCACCCCTATGCCGACAAACTAACGTTCGATCGCATCATGCTCCTCATCGCCACATTAGTAAACCATCCCGGAATCGGACACTCGGACACCGAAACATCCGACAGTAAATATCACGATGCCTTGCTAGAAGTTCAATCTCAATTACAGAAAATTGCCGCCGAATTCAACATCGAATTTCCCGAAAACTATCCCGCAACTCCCACAATCCGCAAAGATTTAGAAACTTTGCGCCACTACGGAATCCTTGACAAACGAATGTATCGCTTCGGATATTATCTCGGTACCGGCGCAATGAATCGCGAAGAACTACTATTCGCATTTCAAGCAATAGCATCTCAAGCCAAATATCAGGGAAATCCCCAAGCCCGCAAAATTTGTGAAAAACTCACTAAACTGTTGCGCGGATTAGATATCGAACTCAAAGGTAAATTGTTTTATCCCGTTCGCGAACACCTAAATCGTGCGATTATCTACACCGATCCAGTAGAAATGCTCGATCGCCAAGAATATCGGAATACCCT
Source organism: Microcoleus sp. B13-B6 (assembly GCF_036705405.1). NCBI lineage: Bacteria > Bacillati > Cyanobacteriota > Cyanophyceae > Oscillatoriales > Microcoleaceae > Microcoleus > Microcoleus sp. B13-B6. The sequence continues at coordinate 120,774 of NZ_JAUBUJ010000009.1, read as the reverse complement.
ATTTCACAAACTAGACATCGTAGAAACAGCAATTGTTCGAGGTCAGGCGATCGAACTTTACCGTCAAAGCGATTATTACGGTAAAGGCAAAGTCGGTTTCCGGCGCATCTGGCCCCTGCAACTGATCTATCACGATATCGCTTGGTACCTGATTTGCGAATCTTGCAACAACGGGCATTTGAGCGTAGAACGGGTGAATCGCTTTACTGACTGCTGCGAAATTATCGATGTAGAAGGGCGTGGTATAGCCGTACAGGAACAGCGTTTGAAAATAGCTCAAAAGTTGTTAAAAAACGGCTGGGGGCTGTTCTTGGGCAATCCAGAGCAACAGCAGGCTGAATTGGGCGGTACGCTGAAGTTGGAAAAAGTGAAGGTGCGGTTTTTTGAGAAAGTAGTGGGATTTATCTTAGAGGGCGATCGGCGGCATCCGCGACAAAAGATTAAAGAAGGCCCAAGGGATAGTTTTGGCAAAGTGCTTTATGTGGATTATCAGATCGATTTGCCCGATCGCTCCCTGAACGAATTTAGTCTGTGGGTGAACAGATATATGGATAGCGCCCAAGTGCTTTCCCCGCCGAGTTTGGTAGAAAAACACCGACAAGCAGCGAGAGATTTAGCCGATCGATACAGCTTGTAATCGTGGCGGCGGGTTTTATCAACCATCACTAGACTTCTTGCAAAAGTCCTTTCGATCAAATTTTCGGACGGGCTCTCCGGCCCATCCCACAAGAGAAAAAACTTTTTGTGGGACGGGCCGGAGAGCCCGTTCCAGCTATTTTTGCAAGAGGTCTACTGTCTAAAACCAACCATATCAAAAACCCTCCCCCACCCACGAACAATAGTTAGTTATCAGTTGTTAATTATTCTGTCATTGTTTCGCTGTACTGCATTTCTATTTTTAACGCCGTTTCAACTCTTTGATACTCCGCCTCAACCTCTTCTAAAAGCGTGCAGGCCGGATCGGGTAAAGACTGGTTAGCATTCGTTCCCATGCGGCCCATGATTTCGAGTTCCTCGCACAGTTCAAACAAGCGAAAAGCACCGAGAGTACCGCTGATCGACTTTAAAGAGTGAGCCGATCGCCGCAAAGCCAGCGGATCGGCGTTGCACAGAGCCATAGAGATGCCTCGCAGCAGTTCGGGAGCTGTTTCGAGGTAAATCTCGATCGCCTCGTCCAAAGCTTCCACTTCTCGCAGTCCCTCTATAATCTTGGGACTTAGGGAATCGTGGGTATGTGACAAAGCCCGATCGAGATTTGATGCACCCCACTCGACGACTGCGGGCGAATTGGGAATTGTCTGTTGTGGATTTCCCGCAACAGCCACATTCGATCGCACTTCTAATTCACTCGTTCCTTCGATGTGTTCCGCCGGGGCATCCAAACAAACGATCGGCTGCAAAAGATCGAATGCAGAGTTCGATCGAGATTTACACGCCCTCAAAGCTCGCACCAACTGATCAATTGCGATCGGCTTACTCAAATAGTCGTCCATCCCCGCAGCCATACACTCTTCGCGATCGCCCTGCATCGCATTTGCCGTCATCGCCACAATCCAAGGCCTCGTCGATTTTCGATTTTCGATTTTCGATTTTCGATTGTTAGATTCCTCAGTCGATTTTCGATTTTCGATTTTCGATTTTCGATTGTTAGATTCCTCAGTCGATTTTTGATTTTCGATTTTCGATTTTCGATTGTTAGATTGCTCATCAGTTGCGGAAAGTTCTGATTCTCCCGTGTCATTTTCTAAAGTTAAATCTGCTGAAAATTGCTCCCGGATGCGGCGGGTAGTTTCCAGTCCGTCCATTTCCGGCATTTGCACATCCATCAGCACCACATCATAAGGCTGGCGGCGCAAAGCTTCGAGCACTTCGATACCGTTTCCCGCCACATCCGCGCGATACCCCATCCGCTGTAAAATTTGCAAAGCCACCTTCTGATTCACCAAATGATCGTCAGCCAACAGAATCCGCAGGGGTAAGTCCTCCGCCAGCACGGGTATGGTTTGCAAGAAAGGCCCGCAGGTGCGCTGCCCTTTAAATTCAGTTGTCTGTTCTCCAAAAATATTGATTAAAACATTGTAAAGCTGAGATTGTTTGATGGGTTTATTCAAAAAAGCAGCAAAATCCATCTCCATAGAAGGGGGGTTAATTTCTTGCCTGCCGATCGAAGTTAGCATCACTAACGGCAACTTTTCGCAATCAGGATACCGGCGAATTTGCGCCGCTAAAGCTAACCCGTCCATTTCCGGCATTTGCATATCCAAAACTGCCAAGTCAAACCTTTCTTTAGCAGCCAGCCAATCTAAAGCCAAACGAGCCGAAGCTGAAGCTCTAGCCACCATTCCCCAAGACTGAGCTTGGAGAGTCAAAATTCTGCGGTTGGTAGCATTGTCATCGACAATTAAGACTCGCTTGCCAGCTAATTCAGGTTGAGAATTGCTCAAGTTAAGTGGTAAGGAATTCTTGCAGCCAGAAACGATCGTACTAAAATAAAAAGTAGAGCCAACGGATTTCGTATTTTGGGCGATCGGCTGGTTGCTGAGTACAGATTTGGCATAGCCATATTTTTCGGCAATTTCGCAAGATTCTGCCCATCCCAAATCAATAACTGCCGACGATCTAAAATGGGCCGGAGGATTGCCCGCGACACTACCCATACTTTCCACCCACATCCGGCCGCCCATCATTTCGGCCAAACGCTTGCTAATTGCCAAACCCAATCCGGTACCGCCGTACTGCCGGCTCGTTGAAGAATCAACCTGGCTGAAAGATTTAAATAGCCGATCCATGCGATCGCTCGGAATGCCGATACCGGTATCTTTGACCGCAAAATGTATTTCGTATGCTGGATTAATTGCTATCGGTTCGCCAGCAATTAATGGCGGTTCTTTAGCCTTAGCCGCCGGCACTGAAATCTTTTTGGCAGTCACCGAAACCACCACTTCTCCAGCGTCGGTAAATTTAACCGCATTACTGAGCAAATTGATTAAAATTTGCCTCAAGCGGGTGCTATCGCCGATCGCCGTTACCGGTACTGTACGATCGATCAAGTAACCCACTTCCAGTTTTTTTTCTGCCGCCTTAGCAGCTACCAAGTCTAGAGATTCCTCAATGCAAGTGCGGAGGTCAAACGGATGTTCCTCCAAGTCCAATTTGCCCGACTCTATTTTCGAGAAATCTAGAATATCGTTGATCAGCGTCAGCAAGGCATCGCCGCTGCTGCGGATAGTTTCTACAAAATCGCGCTGTTCGCGAGTTAAGGGCGTATCCAGCAGCAAACCGGTCATGCCAATGACTCCATTCATAGGAGTGCGAATTTCGTGGCTCATGGTGGCTAAAAATTCGCTTTTGGCTCTAGTAGCCGCCAGTGCTTGATCGCGAGCTTTTGCCAAATCTACGTCTGTTTGCTGGCGTTCGAGTTCGCTTCCCACCCACTGAGCCATCAGTTTCATCAACTCTCTGTCTACAGCTCGAAACGGTTCTGTCACAGGAGTCGGAGAAAAGAAGCACAGAGTGCCGTAAACTTTGCCGGCCACCGTGACGGGAATGCCCATGTAAGCTTCAATGGGGAAAGCTCGATCGTCGCTGTTAAAGGAAAAACCCGAAAATCGCACCGACTCAAAGTAAATCGGTTCTTTTGCCATTGCCGTAGCGACGCAGAAAGTTTTTTCCAGATCGTAGATTTGGTCTTTGACGATCGACCCGTCGGGACACTCAACAGCCATTATTTGATAGTTGTCGCCTTGAATGCAGGACAAAATTCCCACGGACAGGCCTAAATGCCGACATCCCATTGCCAGCAGTTCTTGGAGGCGCAAATCAAAGGTAGAGAGGTGGTTGAGCGGGTCTGTACGCGGAGCCGAAGTCACTTGGTACAAAGCTTTGATTGCAGCTTCGCTTTCTCGCAGTTCTTGTTCTGTTTGCTTCCGCACGCTGATGTCGCGGGAAATGCCGATAATTTCTTGGACTTCGCCTGTTTGGGGATCGCTGATCGTGCGGCCGGTGGTTTCAAACCAAATGTATTTGCCGTCTTTGCGGCGGATGCGGTAGCTGACGGTGTAAGTAACTGGGAGTGCCAGGACTTTCCAGTGGGCTTTGGCAATGGTTTCTAAATCGTCGGGGTGAAAATAATCCTTGGGGACGCGGCCGATGAGTTCCGAAGGTTCGTATCCCAGCAAAGCGCGGCTGGCGGGCGAGACGTAAACAAACACGCCTTTGGGGTCGTGTCTGGTGATCATGTCGGTTGAGTTTTCGGCCATCAACCGATAGCGGTCTTCGCTTTCATTACGTTCGACTTGAGAATTGCCTAATGCTTCTAGCATTCGGTTGATGGCGTCGGCCAAGCTTGCGAGTTCATCTGCTCCGGCCATAGGAACTCTCAAGCTTGGGTCGCCGTTGGCTGCGATGTTGCTGACGCTGGTGCTCAAGGCAGCCAATCTCGCCAAGACTAATTTTTCTAGCAACAGCAGGGTGATGGCGCTAAATATTAAACCTACTGCCAGTATTGATAAGGTAAACAGCTCCAAGGTGGCCTGACCTTGGCCGTAGATGATGCGATCTGTCTCTACTCGCAGCAGCAGCGCTAGGTTGCCGTGGATGTCGCGAATCAGGGCGTATCCAGCGACTAAGGTGTCGCTGAGTGGCTCGACTAAAATTTCTACTGATTTGAGGTTGGAAATTTTGAGTTTGACATTTTCCAACTCCTGCCTCGATCGAGCCAGCGCCTTGGCGCTGTGCCCGGAGTAGTTCGCGGCTCCCACTTTAAAATCTAAACTCGGCAATCTAAAATCCACTGACAGGTGAGTCAGTTCTGAAAGCAAACCGATTTCGCTGCTGTCTAGGTAGCGTCCCAAGATCAGCGTCCCCCGCGGCGGGCCTTGGGAGTTGCTGTTCAAGATGGGCTTGGAGGCAATCAGCAGTCTGGCTTCTGGCAGGGTGAGGACGCCTGTTTTGGCGGCCCGGCGATCGCCCTCGACTGTCGATGAGTCTAGTAGCGCCTCGGTCAAGTGCTGTTTTAAGCTTTCGGGAATCGGGATTTCGGTTTGCGATTTCAGGTCGAAACCTTTGCTGAAGATCGTCTTACCGTTGGAGTCCAGCAGTACCAATAAGTTTAGTCTCAAGTAAATAAATGTCGAATCGACGAAATTTGACTTGACAAAATTTTCGTTCCGTGTTTCGACGAAAGAGTAAGTATCGTCCCACTCGGCGTAATCTTGGGCGCTGGTGTCTAAATTCGACAAGTCATCATCTAATGCGTCCAAAGCCCGTGCGACATCCTGGCGGACGTACTGTGCCTCCAGGTTGTGAAAATCATGCAGCAAAATAGTTGATGCAGTGGCATACAGAACCACAATCAGGCTGATCAGCGCTGCACCGATGATTAATAGTGTTTTTTTTCGGAGTTGCATGGCGTCGCCCTCCTCACGGTGCTACTAGGCAACTAGCCAGGAGAGGTTTGAGACGTAGGTTGTTTAGCATTGGCTCGCGCAGGGCCTGCGTGTTTGGACTTTTCTGGGCTGACGAAAGCAAAGCCCTTGGTATTTCCAAGGTATCCGGTATCTTGCCCCCCACAGTCAGTGTAGTATTTTCACAGCTTTAGTTCCCTATTATGCACAACCTATGACCTACAAGTTATAACCTGACGATCGGCATCTTCAAAATTAACCGCCGATCGAACTCAAAACAGTTCGCGTTTAATACTAACGCAGCCAGGGCGGCGGGCGGTTGGGAGAACAGGCGTGCTGGGTTGAGAACCCTAACTATATATTGTACCTAAAAAGTATTGAGGAGAGAGCGGACTGGCCGATCGAGTTTTGCGCGCAAAAAGCTTCTCATTCCAGCAGCTTTTTTGATCTTTGTCCTATAGCAATCCTTGCAGGAGTAGTGGAATAAGCCTAAAAGCCTATCCAGCCGAGAAGCTGGAACCGCGTTCAAAAATTGTCATAGCAGAGGCAATGAATATCCGGCGACTTTTTATTTATTACATCTGCCCATAAAATATACAACAATCAAAAAAATAGGCTTTTCACTTTTCTATTTTGAATGAATCAAAACTGCTAATTAAGATTTATAAATTCACAGTCTGCACCATCCTCAACCAACGGGTAGGAAGTGGTTTACCCATAACATTATTCAACTGTACCAACAAATTAATACAAACCCGTTCCCACTCCCCGATCGCATCCTTTACTAACATTAGTGCCTGATATCAGTAGAAACTCATATCAGGCACTATCTGCAATCCGATCGCAACTTGAGTCTTTTAGAACTTACGCAATCATCCCAGGTATGGGGGCAACCACGGGGGGTTTGCCCCTACAAAACACTATATATTGAGGCTGTGCGTAAGTCCTGTCTTTTTTATCGGATGACGGCTAAAGCACCGGCGCCAGCAGCAGCAGCGGCCGAGGAAAGAGCGGTGAAAAACAGCCACCAAGAGGCAACTTCTGCTGCTTTCCGGGTTTCTTCGGCTTGTTTTTCAGCTTGCTGTTTGATGCTTTCGAGGCGAAGCTGCGCCTCTTGCTGCAAGCGTTCTGCTCTTTGCAAGACGGTGTTGCGGCTTCTTTCAATTTGGTCGATCAAGCGGTTGGCATCTGCTTCGGAAATGTCCTCGCGAGAACTCATTAATGCTACTAAAGTATCGCGGTTGAAATGACCCAGCCGATCGCGCAAAGCATCAAATCCGGCTTGCGGATCGTCAAATAACTTCCGCACATCCCGCGTAATGCCTTCGTAGTTGAGTTCAGGGCGATCGAGCGAATTGAGGTAATCCCGAATTTTTCCGAGAATCCCGTCAATTACCGACTGAATACCCTCCTGGATTTTCTGAATTTGCAGTGCGAACTCATCGCGCACCGACAAAATTCCATCGACAATGCGATTGGCTTCTGCTTCAGAAATATCCTGCCGCTGAGACAGCAGAGAAACAATTGTAGCTCGATCGATGTGTGACAAGCGCTCGCCCAAACTGTAAGCGCCGACTTTTGGGTCATGCAGCAGCAGTTGCAAGTCGCGCTTGATGGCTTCGGGATTTAATTCATCCTTGCCCGTATTACGCAAATAATCTTGTAAAACACTCTGAAAATCCTGTACTTGGCTTTGCACCCGTTTTGCCAAACGGCGGGGCGCTTTCACAATCGAGCCGAGAGTTTCCTGCACTTGGTCGATAATTTGATTGACTTGTTCCTCGCTCAAATCTTGTCTCTGAGAAAGCAGTTTTACCAAAGTATCGCGATCGACTTGAGACAGGCGGCCGCGCAGCGCTAAAGCTCCTTCTTTGGGATTTTCCAGCAGTTTTGTCAAATCCCGCTTAATCCCTTCTGGATTGAGTTCTGATTTGCCAGTATTGCGAAGGTAATCTGCAAGGGCGGTTGTGGTTTGGTCGTACTGATCCTTAGCTTTTTCGGCTAACTTTTGCGGCGTATGCACCGCGCCGTGCCAGTTTTCTTCGGCGCTGTCGAGAAGCTGATTTACTTGGTCTTCGCTGAGGTCTTTCCGCTGAGATAGCAATTTTACCAAAGTTTGGCGATCGAACTTAGAAGCTCTAGCTCTCAGGGCCCACATTCCCGCTTCTGGGTTATCCAGCAGCGTTTTCAAATCGCGCTTGATGCCTTCGGGATTGAGTTCTTCTTTGCCCGTAGACTTCAAGTATTCTTGCACTCTTTGCCACTGGTTATCTAGCCGGACTTGCGCTGCTTCTTGCAGACCTTTAGCATCTGCTAAAACTACATCTCGCGTCCTTTCTAACTCTTGAACAATCTGTTCTACTTCCTGGAATCCGAAGTTTTCGCGGCCTCGGAGAATTTGCACAAAACTGTCGCGGGTGTAAGGAGACAGGCGATCGCGCAACTGTTCGTAACTAGCGTCGGAATCCTCTAAGATTTTTTTGAAATCCCTCGCGATACCTGCTGCTGTCAGTTCTTCTTTCGGCGTCAGCTTCAAATAAGTTTCTAGCCGCCACTGCAAGTCGCGAGCTTTTTCTTGCTCCTCGGCAAAGATCACGGTTTGTAAAACCCGCTGTCTAATTGCTTCTAATTCCTGGGAAATTTGTTTAATTTTGTCTTGGGTAAAAACACCTCTACTGGCTAGGATTTCGGCAAAATTAGACTGTTTTAGTTTTTCTAATTCGCGGCGCACTGTTCCTGGATCAGCCGTAGGATCGTAGAGCACGTCACGAAATTCGCGCTCGATGGCTTGGGGGTTCATCTGCCACGAATAAGTGTTGAGTAGGTAGTTTTCTACGTCGGCACGAATTGGGCTGTAAGTTACGGGTTCGCCTTTGACTTGAGCGGTAATTTTATCAGTTTGCTGGGTAACTTTGTCTTTAGCTTGTTTGAGCTGACCGACTACTTTTTCAACATCCAAGTCAGAAATATCCGTGCGACCCAATACTATTCCCATTAAAGCATTGACTGCCATTGTGGTTGCTTGGGACATCATGTTCGGGCTTTGTCCCGAATTTTGACCGCCCAGACTGCTGAGGGCTTTTTCTACCCTACTTGCCAATTTATCTGAGACCAAATCTCCCGATTTCGCAGATTTGAGATAGTCTACTAATTGCGCGATGCCGTCTGATGGCTGCCCTTGTTTTCCTACTTGTTTCCAAGCATCTTGGAGTTGGTCTACAATGCGGTTTACGTCGCGTTTTGATAAGTCCGATCGCGAACTTACTAAATCTACGAGAGTTTGTCGATCGAGATTCGGCAAATTTTCGGCTGCAATGGTTTTTAGTTGCGGATCGTTGAGCAATTTTTCAAACTCGCTACGCATCCCTTTGATGTCTAATTCCGGCGGTTTGAGGCTTTGGATGTAGTCTTCGACGTTTTCGCGCAAGCTTGTGGGATCGATCGCGCTACCAAGTTCGTGGCCCACTGCTGCTGCTGCTGCTTTGGCTGTGGCGACTACTTGGTTGCTGGCTGCTTTTGCGCCGATAGCCGAGGCTGCGGTGCCGACAATGGCTTGAAAGCCTGCTGTGGCGCTGTTGACGACGGAACCGATCAAGGAACCGACGGTGGTGGAACTCACCCAAACAAGCATTGAGAAATAGGTTGCCCACACGACTAAACCGACGATCGCACCTAAACCGGGACTGCTAATCAAGCTGAGCTTAACTGCAAGCAAGCAAGCAAAGAATAGGGCGATGGTGACGGTAATCAGCGTCCAAGTGCCTACTTTTCTGCCGATGTGGCGGACTGGGGAACTGCCGCTATCCGACTGGTGGTCGTCGTCGTGGGATTGTCCCATGTACGAAAGACCCGCGGCTACTGATAAATTTGTTAGCAAAAGTTGGAAAGCGCAGGCGAGTACCACTCCAGCTATCAAGGCGATGAAAAATTGCGGCCCGGAATAAAGGAGTGCTGCGTCTTCTGCTGTGTTTGTAGTAGTCTGCTCTACTGGCACTTGGGCCAGCCAGAACCCGATGTTATACAGTTGTGGATTTATTGGCAAATTTTGATACATAGTATATTCCTCGTTAAGGAGTGGGTGCGCGCGCTCATTGGCGCAAGTTAACCAATGTATAGTTTTAGACTCATGCCCCCAATGGCAAGCATCGCCTTATTGACGAGCTAAAGCATCCCCCTACAGTCGGAAGTGTAGAAATATGTCTGCGGCCGGCTATCACTTTAGGAATATTTGTGGTATGTAAGTCTGATTAAAATAATCGCAGAGGAGAATCTGTGGTCGATCGATATTAAGAGTTGGTACACAAGCCCAGACAAATTGTTCAAAATTCATCAACCAATGCCATAGCAAATTAGCTTTGAAGGGATTCGATAGTGCAGCGAGAAAGTCATGCAATTATTATTGGCGGCAGTTTAGCAGGACTGTTGGCCTCTAGAGTATTAGCCAAACACTTTGACCGAGTAAGTATTGTTGAAAGAGATTTTTTTCCAGAAAAACCCGCACCTCGCCCCGGTATTCCTCAATCCCGTCACCTTCACATCCTTTTAAATCGGGGGAGAATCATCCTAGAAGAGTTTTTTCCCGGCTTAGAAAACGAACTGGTAGCTGCTGGTGCTCCTAGTTTAGATCCGAGGTCGATCGGGTGGTTTAGTCCGGCAGGTTGGGCCCCGCACTTTAGCCCGGATCTAAATGATTTAATTTTGTTCAGTCGGGATTTACTTGATTGGCAAATTCGCCGCCGCTTGGCTGAAAATACGAACGTGCATTTCCTCCAAGGAGGTACAGTAACGGGGTTGCTGGCGAATGCCTCACGCGCGGAAGTTGCTGGCGTGTCGGTGCGTTTTCGCGATCGCCACAACCCTGGTAACATCCATGCAGAGAATTTGAAGGCAGATTTGGTAGTCGATGCTAGTGGCAAAGTTTCCAAAACACCTAAATGGTTGAAAAGTTTGGGCTATGAACCTCCGCAAGAAACCGTTATCAATGCTTTTGTCGGCTATGCCAGCCGCATCTATAAATGCAGCGGTAAATTGTCAGACACAGCGCCAGTATTTGTGTCACTAGGGCCGCCATTTCGCACCCGTGGCGGTGCAATTTTTCCGATCGAAGGCAATCGCTGGCTGGTGAGTCTCAACGGGGGCGATCGCGATTATCCCCCCACAGACGAAGCAGGCTTTCTAGAATTTGCCCGCACTTTGCCAACCCCGACAATTTATGATGCAATTAAAGACGCAGAAGCAATAACACCTATTTATAGTTATCGAGGTACAGAAAATCGTTGGCGCCACTACGAGCGCCTCCGTCGTTCTCCTGAAAACTTAATAATTATCGGTCATGCAGTTTGCGCTTTTAACCCGATATACGGACACGGAATAACGGTTGCTGCACTGGATGCTCAGATGTTAGATGAATGCCTCCAAAAGCAGCGGCAGCGCTATCTGCAAGGCAATTTAAAAGGTTTCTCTCGACAATTTCAACAAAAATTAGCAAAATTACATACAATTCCTTGGACATTTGCCATCAGTCAGGACTCTCGCTATCGGGGAAGTGAAGGTGCAAAACTAAACCTCGCTACGCGGCTGACAATTGATTACATGGATTTGGTGTTAAAAGTGCTAGTCGGAGATGCTAAAGTTTGTCAAGCATTTGTGGAAGTTGTGCACATGATTGAGTCGCCGGCTGTACTTTTTTCTCCCAGTATTGCGCTTAAGGCGATCGGGCAATTACTCACCGTTCGGCAGAAGGCAGAATTAATATAAATAGTTTATACAGAATCAGGTTAGTTTTGCCAATTATATTTTATGAGCGCCGATGAAAGGAGATCAACGCAGATGAAATCCTATTCATCTGCGTTGATTTAACCTGATATGATTTCCGCTAGAACCTGCATGATAAAAAGGATGACTTTTGCGACTGCGGTTTTCTGGTATTTCACGTAATTAAGAGGGGTAAAATCAGATTTAGTACCGCAATTGTCGGTTTTTGAAATAAATCTAATGAATGGATTTCAAAAAATGTTTGTAGTCACCACTTACCCACAGGACTCAATAAACCAGTTTTTTTCCCCCTATCCCTCGCGCTTCACGCTATATAGTCGTAAAAAAAATCGGTTTCTGCCGCCTAAACTAATATAGACTTGTGCAATTCTCACTTACCAGCCAAACAATCTAATTGTTGTTGCATTTGGGCGGTAACTCGATCGAAACAAGCATCAACATAATCGCGATCGCGCGCCGCCTCCGAACCGTACCTCTCAAATACAATCGGTTCGCACACGCGAGTCCGAATTTGCACGGGTAAAGGCAAGTTTGGCAAAGGCCCAATACTCAATCCCCAAGGCAATCCCAAATACACCGGAAATACCACCGGATCGATGCCAAATAGCCACGGCATCCCCAATTCATGCAATTGCTTAACTTGTTCGTACAAATCTGCCAAAACTATCAAAGTATCGTGTGCACCGTGCGATACAATCGGTACAATTGGTGCTTCTTCTCGCAATGCTAATTTGATAAATCCCTTACGTCCCGCAAAGTAGATTTTATCGCGCAAATGGTGGGGGCGAAAAACATCTTGGGCGCCGCCCGGATAGACGAGAACTGCGGCATTTTTTCGCAAAGCTGCGATCGCCATTTTTGGATGTGCCTGGAGGGCACCACACTCAACCCCCATACTAGCAATCTCTGGGGAAACCTTCCATACCGTGGGGTGCATCAATCCGTAGGCCAAGCGTTCCGTGCCGTACCTGCGGAACCATTCGTATAGGAACATAAACATATCGGGAGCGGCGAGTCCCCCGTTGTGAGAACCGACAACAAGCATTTTTCCGCTCGCGGGTACGTGGTGCCAGCCGTCGCTTTGTACGCGAAAATAGTAGCGGTACAGCCATTCCCAGAAGGGCAACAAAAGCTGAATGAAGTCGGGATTGCGATCGTCTAATGATAGACCGTCAAAGGGATAGTTAGAGGATTTTCCGTCTTTTTTGTTAGTAGTTTTTGTCACTGCAAAAATATTTAACGCTTTGGTCATTATATAGCAGAAGGAAGAAAGCTTTAACTCTCGAATAGAGAAGGCTTTGGTTATTTGGGAAAGAAGGAAGAAGGGAGGAGATTAGTTGGGCTTTTCCTCTCCTTGTGCCTGCGCTAATCCCGATCGCCCTCCCAAAACAAGATTTTTCCTATCATTAATATGCTCCCATTACGAGGGAATATACCGCATTAGTTTTAGCAATTGAAAACCTCCTAAACATCGAGCGCGGTTGCTATAGCAATATAATTAAATACGGTTCAGATAAGACTGATCCCCCCTAGCCAAGAGGGCGGGCACGGGGAGTAGGGGTCGCACCGCCCCTACAAAGGGGGGGACAAGAAGTTGCTCTTGCGTCCCCCTTCTTAAGGGGGATTTAGGGGGATCTCCGGGGAATTAACAGTGTTAACTGAACTGTATTGCAATATAATTAAATCAGAATTGGCGCAAATATTTGGTTTCTGATTTGAGCGGGCTGGTTTTGTTCCGAGGTTTTGTGCTGCTTGTCTCCACAGGAACAAAACCGTTTGGAAACAGCTACAGCAACTGTCGCTGATCCCGCGGCGGCTTTAGCCACAAAAACACAAGTGTGCCTCAAGCCGATAAATTGCCGTTTTGGAAGATTTTATCAAATTGACGCCAGCCATCGGGTCAAGGCTAGCGATTTGCGCTGTTGGCCACAATTTTAAGTAAGGTACGATCGACAGTGGAGTTATGTCAGCGCGATCGAAGAACTGTATCCGGCTTGTGACACCTCACTACGACGATGGGGTCGATCGCGCCCATCGCCTGTCAATCTGAATATTGGAGCATCTCAACCACAATCTCGCTCTCGAATCTGCCAAGAATTCACATGAAATGTAGCCCCATATTACTCAACTGCAACAACTGACAGCTAAATGGTTTAACGAACACAACAAATGACTTGCAGTCCTAGTAAACAGTCCGGCATTTAAACACTTAACTGTTTACTTTTCCCCTCTGCCATTCCCCGACTCGGACACTCTCGCCTTCTCCCTCCCCCACTGTGGCATAATGAGCCATTTATAGGCGTAGCAGCTTTATGTGTCTTCGCTCAACTCACCAAACATTAAATTATATAAATTAAACTTGACTTGCGGTCATAAAAAAGTTATACCAAGCTTTTTTGTGGAAGACAAATCGATTTTTTTGCTATATTGACCTGCAATTAAGATAATGATTGTGGTTAAGTGAGGAGTTGAACGGATGAAAAACTTGAATTGCTGGAATAAGCCCGCTGCATTGCTGGGCGCGATCGCGATCGTAGCCGGAAGTTTGCAGGCCAATGCCATCGGTGTTGCCGCCCCATCAACATCCACTCTCAGTCAAGATGCGGAAAATATTTCCTTTGAAGATAGCGCCACCTTTCAAATAGCCCAGGCTGGCAACCTTTGTCGCAAAGTCACCCCCAAAGAAGGTTTGACCGTTCGCCAGAACCCAGACCCCAAATCCCCTAGAGTTGGCGGGGTACCACTTAATACTCAGGTAATGCTCTCCCAAGGCGCTACTTCTGTTAAAGCCGCCGACGGTCGCCTCTGGATTCAAATTACCGCTCCCGTCACAGGGTATGTGGCTAGCGGATATCCCAACAACGAGGCTAATTTAGGTTCGTGCACGACAGCCAGCACCACAATTAGTCAAACTCCTTCCCCAAGGCCGGCAGCGACACCAGCACCGGCACCAGCACCAGCACCGGCACCAGCACCAGCACCAGCACCAGCACCAGCACCAGCACCAGCACCAGCACCAGCACCGGCACCAGCACCGGCACCAGCACCAGCACCAGCACCAGCACCAGCACCAGCACCAGCACCAGCACCAGCACCAGCACCAGCACCAGCACCAGCACC
>NZ_JAUBUJ010000009.1:0-106374 GCF_036705405.1 Microcoleus sp. B13-B6 | reverse complement strand
GCACCAGCACCAGCACCAGCACCAGCACCAGCACCAGCACCAGCACCAGCACCAGCACCAGCACCAGCACCAGCACCTGCGCCAGCACCTGCGCCAGCACCTGCGCCTGCGCCAGCACCAGCACCTGCAACGGGCCCCGTAAGTCTGTGCCGGCAAGTAGAACCTCGCGTAGCGCCGAGGGGTCTAGCTATCCGCACTGAGCCTTCAAGGACTGCTGCGGTTAAAGGCGGTGTACCTGCTAACGGTCAAGTAACGCTTGTACCGAATTTCCAGTTAGTGAAAGATAAGAATGGAGAAAACCGCAATTGGGTTGAGATTTCAGCCCCTGTGGCCGGATTCATCTCCGCTGGAAATTTGATCATGTGCAAGTAAACTTCTGAGTTCGATCGCTCTTTTTGACTAAAAGAGCGATCGACACCCAAAATAGTTTTAAGATTGTCGCGCAGCCAGGGAACAACGCGGAACCCAGATTGCTTCGATGACTTACCCAGGAATAACTTATTTCAGCAGGCAGCCAGCGGTAGCGAATCTTTCTGGGCCTCTGTTTTTCATCATCGGTTGCGTAAAGTCCTAGCTTCCTTCCTCGCAACGTATCCGGGGTGAAAGAATTTAAGCAAAAAGCCGATCGACCTTTCTACTGACAGCGGCCGCTTGCCCAATTTTGGTGTCCGCGATTTGGTTGACACTTCGATTGTCGGCCAATCCACATAATTTCCCACTTATTTTGCCTGAGTCTGAGTTCGATGCGGTGTCGCATTGCAGCAACAGAATCGTCAGCTAAACCGATAACTGTATGCACAATTACTGCTGTTTCTCCCGTGGGATATTCAACCGAAATTTGGTCGCTTTTTCGGCCTTCAGATTCTGTGTCGAGAATAAAGAGTTTTGCGGCGATATCTTTGGGGTTGGAGACGGTAATTTTGCGATCGGCAAGGAACTGTTTAGCGTTAAGTGCTTCGTAGTTCGATCGGGCGGCGGGCTGCCCCATTGCTGCGATGGGAATTTGGGTGCAGGCGAAAATAGCTGGGAAAAAGAGCGATCGCTTGAGAGTTGATTAGTTCATTAGGCTTCAGATTGTGCCAGAAACTTTTGTCTTCGAGATGCGAAAGCCGCCAAATCTGCCTCGGTGAATTGAGTTTGCTGCCATGAGGGACGCGACATTAGTCGATCGCACCAAGCTTGAATTTTTGGATAACCGTCTATGGATACACCAACCTGCGACGACAGCAAAGGCACGACGGTACCGGCAGTACACTCGGCAAACGTCACATTGTTGCTACCGAAAAAAGGGCGATCGTCCAACAAACCTTCAAAAAATGCCAGCACAGTATTGACTTTTTCCTTCGCCTTTCTTATTGCTTGAGGTTCAGGATTTCCCCAGCCCATTTTTTCGCTGATGAGGGGGGAAAGGGCCGGCCCAAGTTCGTTAATCGTGACCAATTCTACCATTTTCACAACTGCCAAATCTTGCGGTTCTTTCGGGAGCATTGCCGGTTCGGGATACTTCGTTTCTAGATAGTCAAGAATTGCCAGAGACTCGAAGACGGTGAAGCCATCATCGACCAAAACAGGGATGCGGTGAAAAGGATTGATTGCCACAAATTCCGACTGCAAGTGATCGCCGTCCAAGTGGATTTCTATTAATTCAAAATCGAGGTTTTTTTCTAAAAGGGCGACCCACACGCGGCGGGAGTTGGTGGAAATGGGAGTGTGATAAAGTTTCATAGCTGGTGGGGGTAATTATTGAAAGGTAATATAGCAATCCTCGCATCAGTTTCAATAACTGGTTAACTGGTTCCCAGGCAGAGCCTGGGAACCGATGTCCAGAGGCTCTGCCTCGGCCCAGACTATGGAGGCAGAGCCTCCGGATATGCGTTACCAGGCAGAGCCTGGTAACGAGTATAAAAACTAAATTAAAATTCCCTTAATTCCTTAATATCTGCCGAATTTCGCTGCTGCTAATTGTGATGGTGGCTGACATTTGCCTTATCTCTGCTCACTTTACGATTAATCAGTATATCATCCCACCAACTTCTAAAGCTCCTTTTATTGGCGGATTATTGGCTCATATTGACTTCCTGACGCACAGACGAGGTAATCGCCTCTACTAGAAATAATCGCTCACTAAGTGACAAATTCCTGGTTAATTCTACCAATTCTTGAAACGATATTTTTTTGGATATTTCTGAAAATTTATCATTCTGAGCTGGCGAAGAAACCTCACCATAACTTAAAGTTTTGACTGAAGTATTCTGAGCTAAAGTTGTCGTCATGTCTGCGTGGAGAAGCTCTAAAAATTTAATATCGTTCCCTAGATCGGCAGCCTCATCCTCATCTACATCTTCAATTACTTGCAAACGTTCTTTATAGGCATTGATTTGATGTTCAATGGCTTCTATAATAAACCTTAAATCTTTAAATGATAAATTCATGATACTTGCCTTGGTAAGAATAAATACTCATTGGCCGACTTGAGTTGAAAATACCCAAAAGATTATTTTTTCCGATGCAGGTAATTTGATATAAAAAACTAATCAAATATACTATTAATTATATTAGGAGGTTGGGTTTATCTACTTACACCCAACCTCCTCTTAACTTATTCTATTTTACAGAAAAATGTGCCTATGAGGTGAAGTGCCTCTTTGTATTTTTCTAGAGTCATCGGTCTACTGGGCTGGAATAACCAATGACCGTCCCGGTCATTCACTAATTCCAGTTCTGGTGGAATGTCAGTGCCGAGGTCTAATTTATACCAATTTTTTCCTGAGCCTGGACTCTCAAAGGTTGATATTCCTTCTGACCGAGACATTCCTCCTGACAACCTTCCTTCTTCTAAAGTAGGCATAACCCATAATTCATCTTGCTGTTCATAAACGGTAATATCTTTATTGGGTCTGACATTATCCATTCTAGGTGAACTAGCATTCCCCTGTCGATACAGCGCAACGGGTGTTTTAGGCATCTTTAATCTCCTGAAATTGTAAAAAATTAACTGTCACGCAGGGTTAGGTTTTTGGGTATAACCTCGCATGTGAGTACAGAGGCACGGGGGCCTTATAGATTGAGCGTTTAGTTAATTTCGCTTCAGAGTTAAAGTTATGCCTATGCTAAAAACCGTTACCAAAATAACAGGGCGGGCCCTAAAGCCCGCCCCATCAAACGATCGACTATCGATTAGTAATCGAAGTCGCCACCGCCCATGCCGCCGCCAGCGCCAGCAGCAGCGCCATCCTTCGGTTCAGGCTTGTCAACGACGATGCACTCGGTTGTCAGCACCATACCAGCAATAGATGCGGCATTTTGCAGAGCAGAACGAGTCACCTTCGCAGGGTCAACGATACCAGCTTCAAACATATCGACAAACTCATTTGTCGCTGCGTTGAAACCAACGTTGAACGGCTTTTCTTTGACGCGCTCAGCAATCACAGCGCCATTCAAACCAGCATTTTCAGCAATCCGCTTCAGAGGAGCAGCCAGAGCCCGTGCCACAATCAAAGCACCGGTCAATTCTTCGCCCTTCAGGCTGCTGTTAGCCCACTCTTCCAATTGAGGAGTCAGGTGAGCCAAAGTTGTACCGCCACCAGGAACAATTCCTTCTTCTACTGCTGCTTTGGTTGCGTTGATCGCATCTTCCAAACGCAGTTTGCGATCCTTCATTTCTGTTTCGGTAGCCGCGCCGACTTTGATGACTGCGACGCCGCCAGCCAATTTGGCCAAACGTTCTTGCAGCTTTTCTTTGTCGTAGGAAGACTCGGTTTCGTCCATTTGACGGCGAATTTGTTCGCAGCGGGACTTGACGGCGGCTTCGTTACCTTCGGCAACAATTGTGGTGCTGTCCTTGGTGATGGTGATGCGGCGAGCTTTGCCGATCATGTCGAGCTTGGTATTTTCCAGTTTCAAACCGGCATCTTCGGTGATTAGTTGACCGCCGGTCAATACGGCGATATCTTCTAACATGGCTTTGCGTCGATCGCCAAAACCGGGTGCTTTAACAGCAGTCACGTTCAACACACCGCGCAGTTTGTTGACAACGAGGGTAGCTAGAGCTTCTTTCTCAATGTCTTCTGCAATGATCAACAGCGGGCGGCCGGAACGAGCTACTTGTTCGAGCACCGGTACTAAATCTTGTACCAAAGCGATTTTCTTGTCTGTCAGCAAGATGAAGGGTTCTTCTAGAATCGCTTCCATCCGCTCAGTGTCGGTGACGAAGTAGGGAGAAATGTAGCCTTTGTCGAAGCGCATCCCTTCGGTGATTTCCAATTCGGTGGTCATAGACTTCCCTTCTTCCAGGGAAATCACGCCTTCCTTGCCCACCTTGTCCATTGCGTTAGCAATCATTTGGCCGACTTCATCGTCGTTACCAGCAGAGATGGAGCCGACTTGAGCGATGGCTTTGGAATCTTCTACTTGTTTGGCGTGTTCGGCAATTTTTTCTACCAAAAACGTGGTTGCTTTGTCAACACCGCGCTTGAGGGCGATCGCATTTGCGCCGGCTGCTACGTTACGCAGACCTTCTTTGACCATTGCGTGAGCCAAAACGGTAGCAGTTGTTGTACCGTCGCCTGCTGCGTCGTTGGTTTTGGAAGCTGCTTGACGGATCAGGGCAACGCCTGTATTTTCTACGTGGTCTTCTAGTTCGATTTCTTTGGCGATGGTAACACCGTCATTGACGATCTGAGGAGCTCCGAATTTCTTTTCGAGAACCACGTTACGGCCTTTGGGGCCGAGGGTTACGGCCACTGCTTCGGCCAAAATGTCCATACCGCGTTCGAGGGCGCGACGTGCATTTTCGTTGTAGATGATACGCTTAGCCATAGTTTTTGGGGATGAGAGGGTTTGAGATTTTGGATTGGGGATGATGGATTTTAGTCATTTGTCCCGTGTCATTAGTTGTTTGGCGGCGTTCGCTTTAAACTAATGACTGATGACTAAGGACTGATGACTAATGATTAATTAGTTAACGATCGCCAGAATGTCTTTTTCTGCAAGCAAGACGTATTCGTCTGTGCCGAGTTTGATGTCGGTGCCGGCGTACTTCGAGTAGAGAACTTTGTCGCCGACTTTGACTTCCATTTCAGTGCGGCTGCCGTCGTCATTGCGCTTGCCGGGGCCCACGGCCGCGACTTCGCCTACTTGGGGCTTTTCCTTAGCTGTGTCGGGCAGAAGGATGCCGCCGGCGGTTTTTTCTTCGCTAGCGCTTACTTTCACGAACACGCGCTCGCCTAACGGTTTAACGGTAGAAACACTCAGTGATACTGCTGCCATAAATAAATCTCCAGATTACAGATTGTCGTGAGTCAGTCGTCAGGGGTCACGATGAAAGCAACAGCGGACTACTTACAACTGACATATTAGCACTCTCGACTCCTGAGTGCTAATTTAGCTTTAGTCAGGGGCGATCGCAACTTAGTTGTCAGTACGGGTTCCCGAACCGAAAATGAGTAGGAGGCAAGGAGAGGGGGAGAGAGGGAGAGAGGGAGAGGGGGAGAGAGGGAGAGGGAGAGAGGGAGAGGGGGAGAGAGCCAGAAGCGAAAAAGCCCGGATTTCGACTGGTTATGCCTTTAAAACTTGCCTCTTGCTTGCCCTCAATTTCTGAATAGTAAAAAACCTACCCTTGAGACGGGAGGGAGTGGGGGCTGTGATGATGACTTTCGATCGCTAACCAATTACTTTTGATTGAT
Source organism: Microcoleus sp. B13-B6 (assembly GCF_036705405.1). Lineage (NCBI taxonomy): Bacteria > Bacillati > Cyanobacteriota > Cyanophyceae > Oscillatoriales > Microcoleaceae > Microcoleus > Microcoleus sp. B13-B6. The sequence continues at coordinate 100,690 of NZ_JAUBUJ010000009.1, read as the reverse complement.
GAATACAATGACCGAACATAACGAGGAATCTTGCAGCCAAGGCTTGAGCGCTTGCGTCCAAAGCCTGGGAATCGCTCAAATCGAGCGACATATTTTTATCTGTGCCGACCAAACCGTGCCCAAGTGCTGCGATCGGCAAACCAGTCTGGAGGCGTGGAATTACTTAAAAAAACGCTTGCAAGAATTGGGACTCGACAAGCCAAGTGCCACTCGACCAGCCTGCGTCTTTCGCACCAAAGCCAATTGCCTGCGAGTGTGCGCGTCTGGCCCGATTATGGTAGTCTATCCAGACGGAGTGTGGTATCGCGACGTTACTCCCCCCGTCATTGAGAGAATTATTCAGGAACATCTCCTCAACTCAAAGGTCGTTCAAGAATACGCTTTCTTAACTCATCCTTTGCCTGTGCCTTCTGATGCACAGCAAAACATTTAAGTATAGCGCTGTTTAAAGTACAGGGTTATAATTAAATGTTAAGTTTCAAGGTTAAGGGTGAGAAATTTAGACGGTTGGGCGTCCGGGCGATCGCACCTGCTACAGCTCAATAAAACTGTATTTAGGTTCTTGTCTTCCTGGTGCGGCTTCCCGTGTTCCTTGTGTTTCTCAAAAGGTACAGTAAAAAAAATCCCTTGGAGGAACTGTGAAATTTTGTGCAAAAATTTCTCAGTGGCCGACACTAAGCAGGTTGCCAAACTACACTAGAAACAGTTAAATACGTAAGTAGGGAGTCTGCTTAAATTTCTCTATATCAGAAGTATCATTTTAAACCGGGGCATTAACCTGAAATTGAACCGATCGAGATTAAATATTTAACTTGGGCTCTGTTACGGAATCTCCAATCAATCAAGGCAGATATTGACAGGGCGATCGTCCATTACAGGTTTGGGCTGCATTCCAGGTCGTAAGACACTCACAAACAGCAGTCAATTATAGGTTGGAAAGCGGTAATACCCGCCCCGCTTTCCCTCACCGCCATCCCTTCAGTCGATCGTCGTCCTCCACTCCCAGCCGGGTGGCGGGGGACTGACCGAAAAAACAGAAGTGAAAACAAGGAAGTGTGCGGGATACTTTAGCGGGAATAAACATGACAAAGGACAATAATTCAGGAGAGCAAAAACGGCTGATGCTGGTTGACGATGACCCGAACTTGATCTTGCTCGTCAAGGACTACTTGGAGTTTCGGGGTTACAACGTCATTACAGCAGAAAACGGCAGAGACGCTCTGGAAAAACTAGAACAAGAAGTTCCCGACTTGATTATCTGCGATGTGATGATGCCGGAAATGGACGGCTACACTTTAGTCAAACACATCAGAGAAGACCCTCGCACTAGCTGGATTCCGGTTCTTTTCTTGTCCGCAAAAGGTCAAAGTTCAGACCGAGTAAAAGGCTTGAGCACTGGGGCTGACGTTTATATAGTCAAGCCTTTTGAACCAGAAGAACTGGTAGCCCAAGTGGAATCTTCTCTGAAAGCTGCCTCCCGCTTGATTCGCCACTCAAATCCCGGTATAGAGAGTGGCACAAAAATTAAGGCGCGCCGCAATGTCGAATTGACTCCCACTGAGTTAAAGGTGGTACAGTTGCTAGCGCAGGGTATGGCAAACCGCCAGATCGCAGACGTGATGAATGTCAGCCAGCGGACTATCGAAAGCCACGTCAGCAATATGCTGGGCAAAACAGGTCTGCACAACCGGACAGAGTTAGCTCGCTGGGCTCTTGAAAGCAAAAAGGCTTAAGCGGAGGTAGTCTGCGCTATGAAATCAGGGGAGCAAAATCTACTGCTATGCGCTGGGCGTATGCCTGCTTGGCGGTAGGGCGGTGGGCGCGGTAGTTTGAATGCGCCATTAACCTTGACACGGCAGCCGGTATTGAGTTACTAGGCGTATAGTTTGTGAGGGCCCCTCGCTCAAATGCAAGCAGGGTTAAAAGAACCCTCTGGCGGTAGAGCCGAAAATATGAAATACTGGGGAGATGGAGTTTTCTGAAGTCTAATCTATTGCCTCAGTTAGCTCCATGTTGCTAAAATGTGATATTTAGATTAACTTCTTTCTACAATTATTAGGTCTAAGTTTCTATGACAAACTTAATGAACCGCCTTTCTATTTTTGTGGACGGGAACAATATGTTCTACGCTCAACAAAAGAACGGTTGGTTTTTTGATCCTCGCAGGGTGCTCGAATATTTCAAAACTTCGCAGCCGAATGTCATCTTGATCAATGCTTTCTGGTATACGGGTCTAAAAGACCCCCAAGATCAAAGGGGATTTCGAGATGCCTTGATCAGTCTGGGTTACACGGTTCGCACTAAGATTCTTAAGGAATATTACGACGATGCTTCGGGCAGATATTCTCAAAAGGCTAATTTAGACATTGAGATTGTGGTTGATATGTTTAATACGGTGGATCAGTACGACCAAGTTGTACTTTTTAGCGGGGATGGGGATTTTGAGCGGGCGATCGAGCTGCTGCGATCGAAAAATACTCATATTACTGTGGTATCAACCGAAGGAATGATTGCGAGAGAGTTACGAAATGCTACAGATAGGTATATAGACCTAAATGAAATTAGGGAACATATCGAGAAAATGGATTATTAGTCATTAGTCATTAGTCATTAGTTATTAGTCATTAGTCATTAGTCATTAGTCATTAGTCATTAGTCAGCAGTCATTAGTCAGTAGTTATGGGTTATGGGTTATTAATTATTCGTTATTGGCGCGAAACACGGGACTGGTGACTGGGGACTAATTGCCCAGAACAGGGGACAAGTAAAAATCAGGAAAACACTTTTTTAGAGCTATGAAAACTCAACCAAGTCAAGACCGGATTATTATTTTCGATACGACTTTGCGGGACGGAGAACAATCTCCGGGTGCATCTCTGAATGTGGATGAAAAGCTGACTATTGCCCGCCAGTTAGCGAGATTGGGCGTAGATGTGATTGAAGCGGGTTTCCCTTTCACCAGCACGGGAGATTTCGAGGCAGTCCAAAAAATAGCCCGCTCGGTGGGCACGGAAGATGGGCCGACAATTTGCGGTTTAGCACGGGCGAGAAAGGAGGATATAAAAACAGCAGCCGAGGCTCTGAAACCCGCCGTAAATTCGCGAATTCATACGTTTCTGGCTACGTCTGATATCCACTTGGAGCATAAGCTGAAAAAGACGCGGGCTGAGGTTCTGGAAATTGTGCCGGAAATGGTGGCTTACGCTAAGTCTTTTGTGGATGATGTGGAGTTTTCGCCGGAAGATGCTTGTCGATCGGAACCGGAGTTTTTGTATCAGGTTCTAGAACGGGCGATCGCAGCGGGTGCGACTACTGTTAATATTCCCGATACTGTCGGCTACACGACTCCGAGCGAGTTTGGGGCTTTGATTCGCGGAATTAAGGAAAATGTGCCGAATATCGATCGGGCAATTATTTCGGTTCACGGTCACAATGACTTAGGATTGGCTGTTGCTAACTTTTTGGAAGCTGTGAAAAATGGCGCCAGACAGTTAGAATGCACGATTAACGGGATTGGCGAACGGGCGGGAAATGCAGCTCTGGAAGAGTTGGTAATGGCGCTTTACGTGCGACGCCAATATTATAATCCGTTCTTGGGCAGGCCTGCGGATTCTGAGGAACCGCTGACAAATATTGACTCGCGCCAAATTTACAAAACTTCCCGCTTGGTTTCCACTTTGACGGGGATGTTGGTGCAGCCAAATAAGGCGATTGTCGGGGCAAATGCTTTCGCTCACGAGTCGGGAATTCACCAAGACGGAGTGCTCAAAAATAAGCGGACATACGAGATTATGGACGCTGAGTCGATCGGCTTAACTGAAAATCAAATCGTGCTGGGTAAATTGTCGGGGCGCCACGCTTTCCACACTCGCTTGAAAGAGTTGGGTTTTGAAATGGCCGACGATGAGCTAAATAAGGCTTTTGTCAAGTTTAAAGATTTAGCGGACAAGAAAAAAGAGATTACTGATTGGGATTTAGAGGCGATCGCCAATAACGAAGTGCACCAAGCACCGGAACTTTTCCGGTTAGAATTGGTGCAAGTTTCCTGCGGCGACAAATCTCGCCCGACAGCAACTGTCACTGTGCGGAATCCGGCGGGCGAAGAATTGACAGATGCTGCGATCGGCACGGGGCCGGTGGATGCGATTTACAGGGCAATTAACCGGGTGGTAAACGTACCGAACGAGTTGATCGAGTTTTCTGTACAGTCGGTGACAGCGGGAATAGATGCGATCGGCGAAGTAACAATTCGCTTGCGCCACGAAGGCAAAGTATTTTCCGGTCACTCGGCAAATACCGACATTATCGTAGCCTCCGCAGAAGCATACATCAGCGCTTTAAATCGCCTGTATCAGGCATTGCAGCATACTACGGAAAAATCCTCAGAACAGCCAACTTCGATCGGAAATCAAGTTGTTGCAAAAGCACAGCGCTGATAAATTTCTTGTCAGCAATTTTTCTTGAAACAAACCGCAGACGAACGCACATAACAGCAGATATATCTAAATAAATCTGCGTTAATCCGCGTTCATCTGCGGTTTAAAATTAATTTTTTTTACCAATAACCAACTCTTGAAAAATGCAAGACGAAACTTTAAAAAAAGAGCGGCAATTCCACGATGCTTGGGCATCTACGATCGATATTGACGGCATTCGAGTTAATGATTACTTTGAAGCTTGCACCGCCCCAGAAAATAGATTTATCGTCCAGCAAATGGGCGATATTACGGGTAAACGCCTGTTAGATTTAGGCTGCGGCGCGGGAGAAAATAGCGTTTATTTTGCTAAAAAAGGCGCAGATTGTGTGGCGGCTGACTATTCTCAGGGCATGGTAGAAGTTGCTCTGAAATTGGCTGAGAAAAACGGCGTCAAAATAGAGGGCTGCACGGTGAATGCAATGGCGCTGGATTTCCCGGACAACAGTTTTGATATTGTTTACGCTTCTAATTTGCTGCACCATTTGCCGGAACCTGAAAAGGCAATTCGCGAAATGCACCGGGTGCTAAAACCGGGTGGCAAAGCTTGTTTTTGGGACCCGATGAAGCACAATCCGGTGATTAATGTTTACCGCAGAATGGCGACTGAGGTGCGGACGGAGGATGAAACTCCTTTGGATATTAATATTGTAAATTTTGTCAAGTCTTTGTTTTCGGAGACGGCTTATGATACGTTTTGGCTGACATCGCTGTGGATTTTTTTACGCTTTTATTTGATAGAAAAAGTGCATCCTAATGAGGAGCGTTATTGGAAAAAGATTATCATTGAACAAGAGAGATTGAAACCGGAATACTCTCGATTGGAAGGGTTGGATGGCTTTTTGAAGAAGTTGCCTTTGATGAAGCGCTTGGCTTGGAATTTGGCTGTGGTGGCAACGAAGTAATTAAAAGAAGTACAATAAGTGAAAGCATTTAATTAAGAGGCTAATTATGCCAGAAACTATTGCTGCTGTGTACGAAAACGGGGTTTTTCGTCCCTTGAGTCCTTTGTCATTGAATGATGGGGAAACTGTGCAAATCACAATTGTAGCGGAAGTGTCGCCGGAAGAACTCAAGGGCGATCGCGAAAAAGCGATTAAGTTGATGGATGTACGAGGATTGATGCGTTTGCCAAATAAGCAGGGTAAGCTCGATCCTGTTGAATTAGCACGACGTGAAGAGAAATGGCGCGAACTGTTTGAAGAACTGAAGGGAAGGCCGGGGACACCTGTCTCTGAAATAGTTATAGAGGATCGTGGCCCGTGGTAAATACTTATTTTCTAGATACCAGTGCTTTGGTCAAACGTTACGTGCCTGAAACAGGGAGTAATTGGATTCAATCGATTACTGATGTGGCTGCAAATAACGATTTAACTATTAGCCAGATTACATGGGTGGAGTTACACAGCGCCTTGTCGCGTCGTCAGCGGGAGGGGAGTATGTCTGCTGGTGAACTTGACATAATTTTGCAAAAGTTTCGCAATGAATTCGAGACCAAGTATCGAATCATTGAAGTTGACCAAGCGTTGATTGAAAGTGCAGGTCAATTGGTTGTGCAATACCCTTTGCGCGCTTATGATGCTGTGCAGTTGGCGTCTGGTATGTACGTTAAAACTCTGCTCATGTCGGTGCCAGAAACTCAACTAATTTTTGTTTCGGCGGACAATCGATTGCTGAATATTGCTCATTCAGAAGGGTTAGCTATTGATAATCCTAATAATTATCCGTAATCAAGCTATGTCTAGTGAGGAATGCAAGTCCTCATAAAAATCAGAGGACTTGCATTCCTCACTAGAAACTAATTTGAGTGCGATCGTTATTTAGAGAATTTCTTTCAAAGTTTTAACCAATATCTGATTTTGTTCCTCAGTACCTACACTAATCCGCAATTTGTCTTCTAATCGTGGCTGATTGAAGTATCGAATCAATATTCCCCGTACTTTCAGTGTTTGATAAATCCTTTCTGCATCGCCGTTTGGTGGCCTAACTAACAAAAAGTTGGTTTGCGAGGGCCAAACGTCAAAGCCTAATTCCTTGAAGCTAAGGGCTAGTTTTGCTCGCGAAGCCTTAATCTTTTCGGCGTTGGCTATTTTGTGGTATTGATCTGCGATCGCAGCCGCCCCCACTGCATAAGCTAAAGCATCCACATTATAGCTGTCTTTGATTTTATTTAATTCTGCCAGCAGCGCCGGATTTGCTATGCCAAAACCCAGCCTCAATCCTGCTAGGGAATAACCTTTGGAAAGCGTCCTCAAAACTATAACATTACTGTACTTTTTTGTCAAGTTCAAAGCATTTTCTTCTGCGAAATCTACATAAGCTTCGTCTATCACAAGAATGCCCGATAACTCTTTAGCGAGTGTCTCCAAATCTGCAACAGATATGGCTGTTCCCGATGGACTGTTTGGCGAAGCTACAAATGTCACTGCACCCTGGGCTGCGATTAACAAATCAACTGGTAACTTGTAGTCGTCGGGATAAGGAACTTCGACAAATTCTGCATCTTGAATTTCTGCCAAAGTGCGGTACAATACATAAGTAGGCGCCGGACAAACAATCTGTTTCCCGGATTCGCCCACAGCGCGAACTATCAAGTTTAATAAATCGTCGCTGCCGTTACCTACAATAATCCAATCGTCAGCAACTCCAAAAATTTTACTAGCAGCAATGCGGAAAACTTTGCCAGTTGGATCTGGATAGCGCCGCAGCATTTCTCCGTCTATTTCCTGAAGCACTTTTAAGGCTTTGGGAGAAGGCGGATAGGGATTTTCATTAGAATTTAGTTTAATAATTTTTGTGCCTAGCGGTGGCTGTTCCCCCGGCACATAGCCAGACATTTCGTGGATGCTTTTGCGAAAATAATTCATCTATTAATTGAGTTTTGTGGAACGGGCATCTTGCCCGTTCTTGATAAGGGTGCAAGATATATTGAGTTTTGTGGAACGGGCATCTTGCCCGTTCTTAATAATGGTGCAAGATATCAAGTTAAACAAATTATATCAAACAATTAGTGACTATCCGCGTTATACCCAAATCAAGTAACTTTTGCATATCCGCTCGATCGTCCACCGTCCAGGCCACAATGTCAACTCCCTGACTCCGGGTTTCTTGAATCAGTGCGGGGTTTTCCAGCAACACGCGATACAGACTGCTAATCAAATTATCCTGATGGGCTACAGCTTGAGCAAATTGAGTTTTGTATGCTTCTAGATTAGCAACAATATGTCCGATCGCCAAATCGCCAGATAGCCGCCGCACTTGTTCCAGAAATCCATCGTTAAAGGAAGTAATAACGCATTTATGTTGGATTTCTTCGCCCTTCAAAGTATTGACAAAATCCGCGACATCTGCATTAGACCACTCGCAGTGAGGTTTGACATCAAAGTAAAGAAATTTGTCAACATTTTTGAGGATAGCTAATGATTCTTTTAAGGTAGGAATTTTTTGTTGTGAAAATTCATCGCTAAACCATTTTCCCGCATTAAGTGTCTGCAATTGGGACAGAGTTGTTTCCCTAACTTTGCCAGAAACTCCAGTGATTCTATCTAATGTGGCGTCGTGAAAAATCACTGGTACGTTGTCGGCGGATAGCTGGATGTCAAATTCGATCGAATGAGCTCCACGGGCGATCGCCAGTTCAAAAGCTGCTAAAGTATTCTCCGGGGCGATCGCCGAAAATCCCCGATGTGCGATAATTTCTAAATTCACTGTCTTGTGCCCTCTAAAAAATCTGCCACAGTTTGATTAAAAGTTTCCGGTTGAGTCAAAAAAGACCAGTGATTCCCCGGTACTTTTGCAACGGTAAGATTTTTCAAGTATCTCTTGTATGGCTGCATTTGCCAATCCATGCGATTTACGCCTTTTTCCGGCTGTACAAACAAAGTCGGGATATCAATATTTTCAGTTAAACCGGCAACTTTCATCACTTCTGTAAATATCTGATTTCTGGCTGCAATTGCAAATTTACTGCCCCAACTTCCGTCGGATTTTTCTTCGATTTGCTGTTGGAATACCATTTGCTGCAAGTCACTCCAATCTGCGTATTCTCCCGATTGTTTGGCTGCTGCTTCTGCTTGGGATAAAGTCGCAAACGGGCCCACACATTTGAGACAGTCTAATTTTCGGTAAACAATTGGCAGGGTGAGTTTCATCGCGGCGGGCATTTTTGTGATGAAGATGGGGTCTACTAAAATCATACTGCAAAAGCGATGGGGATTTTGCCTCGCCCAAATCGGTGCTAGTTTGCCCGTCCAAGAATGTCCTAAAATGTGGGCGTCTGGCCAGTGGAGATGTACCATCAAAGCTTCTAAATCTGCGATCGCACTTTCAAAAGTATAGCCTATTTTGGGTTTGCTACTCTCTCCGTGACCGCGCATATCTGGCGCTACAATATGATAGCGGTTGGACAAGTAATTGCCCAAGTTAGTCCAGACACACGCACTATCTGCTAAACCGTGCAGCAGCAGCAAACGGGGAACTTTTTCGATACCTGTTTCTGGCTGCCATTCTAGATAGGAAAGTTCGATTTCTGGTAATTGCAAAGTATTACGAGTGGGCATAATTAGGTTTTTTTATGATTGGACAAATTGGGTTTCACCTCATTTATACTATTTTTAGGAACAGGCAAGATGCCTGTTCCACAAAGAGTGAATTTTATTGTACTGTTTTGAGAAACAGGCATCTTGCCTGTTTCACAAACAATAAATCTTCTTGTGGGGTGGGGTGGGCTTCTAGCCCGCGCAAGATGCCTGTTCCACAAGGAGTGAATTTTATTGTACTGTTTTGAGAAACAGGCAAGATGCCTGTTTCACAAACAATAAATCTTCTTGTGGGGTGGGGTGGGCTTCTAGCCCGCCCTTCTGACTTAACCTTTGCCCTTCAAACTCAACAAGATAAACTGAGTTTTCTGCGCTTCATCAAAATTGTCATCGCTGACCAAAACTATACTCTGGCTGCCATCTGGCAAGCGCGGGCCGAGGGTCATCCCTTCTAAATTGTACAGCGGAATTCCGAGTTCGCTTAAGTCTAGCAGCAACTTTTTCTTAACAGGTTCGACCGCCACTCGCCCTTTAAAACTCTGGATTCTCGAAGTATCTGTAGCCGCCCCAACCGCTAGTTGATAAATCCTAGCGCTGTATCCCGACAGCCCAAAAGAACGTTCTAAACTCAGAATCTGACCGCCACCGACAGTTACTAATTCTGTTAAACCGTTCAAAATAGTCATGGGAACTTGGTCGAGGATGTAAAGATTTTCCGATACTAATTGCGGCGTTTTATCGACGATGACATAATGTAAAATACGGAGTTTGCTTGCCTGTTCCGGGTCTAAATCTTGCATTAACGGCGCTTCCGTAGCTGCGAACAAACGAAACGGATCTAGACCGCCTGGACTAAAGGTTTCTGGGTCGATGGTTAAAGATTCAAAACCTAAATTGTCCACCACTCCTTGCTGCTGTTTTTCATCGCCGGCATCGGGAATATAGCGCTTTGGTATCGGCAAATTTCCCCGCATTTGCCCGGTTTTGAGGTCAAATTCTCCGAGAAAAGGAGGGATGCCCACATGAGTAACGCCTTCGCTGGCGACAAATATTGAATTGCGGGGAGAAAGGGCGATGCCTTCGGGATTTATGGAACCCCAAGAGAAGGTTTCACCGTCTGCTTTTTTGAGGGATGTAACGCCGTCAACGGTAACTTTTTTCAGGCGAATATTTGCTGGGTCACTTGATGTGAGGTCGAGTCGGAGACTGTAAAATCTCGCTTCTCCGTTTTCGCTGGGGTCGTCGGAGAGAGCGTAAAAGCGATAAGCTTTGGAAGTGACTGCACTAATACCTTTGGGATCGTAGGTAATTCCTGACAAACCGCCGACTGGTACTCCTTCAAAATTGGTTTTTGGCAATTCGTACTCGCCCAAAAATTCGAGGGACAATTCTGGAAAAGAGCGGTCTTTTGCAACTGCGGGAGGCGGGGCGCAAGCTGTGCAAACAGTTAAGAGAATAAGGGCTAGACTAAATAAGCGTAAAATACGCTCGCCCAGCGTCTTTAAATGCCAATAATTGCTCAGCACGGTGACATTTATTTTGTTGCTCTTGTTGAACTGTTTACTTTTGTGCCATCTTTGTGACATAATTTATACCGTTTTGTAGATATGCAAAACTTGATGTTTCCAGAAGAAATGCCGAATCGCGGCAACCAAATTTTTAGAATGAGAAGTTCTGTACCAATTGGGTGCTTGCTTTTCCTGTGGCTGTGTGCTGGTTCTATTGCTAGCGCCCAAACTAATCCACCAGCCCTCGATCAATTTTCTCCTAATCCTCTAGAAATTACCACACCCGATCCCCTCACTCCCGCCACTGAATCTTTGAGCAGCACTCAGCGGGATGAACTGACAGCGGCTTTGGAAGAGTTAAACTTAGAAGCAGCGACTAAACTGCAAGCTGGAGACGGCGCGGGTGCTTTTGAAATTTGGTTCCGAGAATTGCGGCTGCGGAGGTATCTGGGCCCGGCGGCGGAAATTGCTGCTTTGAGTCGGGTGGGAAGTGTTGCTTGGAGTAACGGTAAAAACCTCGAACTACAGCTTATTACCAAACGGTTGCAAGCAATTCAAAAAGAAGTCAAATCGCAAGTACCACTTAATACTGAGTTGCTACCCGCCTTCGCTGCGGCTTTTCAGCAGGTGCGCGCTAAAGGCCCGACTGTAGAAGTTTACCAAGAAATTCTCGAAAATGCGCGCCAAAACCAAGATATATTGGCCCAAGGTCAGATTTTGAAGGCTATCGGGCTTATTCACATCAATTGGTTGAGTTACGATAAAGCTGCTCCCGTGTATGAGGAATTGGCTACTTTAATTCAGGAAAACCGCGCTTTATTTGCTGCTAATTCTGCTGTGCAAAATTCTGCTGTTGTGGCGGGAAACGGCGCGCCGCCGCAGCCTGTAACTCCTCCAACTGAGGTAGATACTCTGAGACAGTTGGCCTATGTTTACCAACAGTCGAAACAACCCCTAAAGGCGATCGCAGCTAGGGAAAAACTAGCCTCAGTGTATCTTAACTTACAAAATCCCAGCGCTATACCACCGCTCAAAATTGCGATCGCCAGCGATTACCAAACAATAGGTCAAATCAATTTAGCAGCTCAATACTATCAGGAAGCCTACAATTTAGCCGTCCCAATTCAACAGTATGCCCAAGCTAGCGAAGCTTTGGATAAATTAGCTTTACTTTATCGATCGCAAAAGCAGTGGGAGCCTACTTTGCGGATTTATCAAATGCAGTTGCTGTTAGAAGAGCGGGCTTACAATTTCTACGGATTGATGAACACTTATGACAATATCGGTCAAGTTTATCAAGAGATGAAGGCTTACGATAAAGCTTTGGAATCCTATCAAAAAGGGTTGGACGTGGCTAAAAGATTGGGACACAGACAAGAGTATTTTGCTAAGAAAATTCAAAAAGTTAACAAGCAATTGCAAAGAACTTCGTAGTTGTCAGCCGACAAGAATGCCAATTTGCGATGCGAGTAATTTAAATGCAGTAAGGTGCGCCTAGCGCACCCTACAAAACTACTTTTGACTGGTAACTTTCTCGCGAGAGAGAATAATATACTACATCAGTTTCGTAATAATGAGCATTTTTTTCATATTTCATGCCAACTTTCTGCATCAGCCGCTGGGAGGTTATATTTTCTGGGAGGGCGATCGCAACTATTCTCTCCAAATTTAATATTTGAAATCCATAGTTTAGACTAGCCAAAGATGCTTCTGTCGCCAATCCTTGATTCCAATAAACTTTGTCGAGGGCATAGCCTAGCTGAACTTCCGGTGTCTTCTCCAGAAAATTCAGTCCGCAGCGACCAATCATTTTACGGTCTATTTTATGTACTAAAGCCCACATTCCGAAGTTGTTTTCTTCCCAACTTTTGAGCATGGTATGAAGGGCGATTTCTGTTTCTTCTCTAGTTTTAACTCCTCTCAAGTATTTCATTATTTCTGCATCACTGTAGATGCGGTACAGCTCATCTAAGTCGTCTGGCGTAAATTGTCTCAGATACAATCGGGCTGTCTCTATTTCTTGCATGATGACAGTATAACCTTTAACATTAGATTATAGTACCACTTTGGCGGGCTACAAACATTTTAGTTGGGTTTCGTTCCTCAACCCAACCTACTGTTACAAGAAAACACTCTTTGTGAAACAGGCATCTTGCCGGTTACTGATATTAGTGTCAAATATTGATTCTATTTGTTACAATTATTAACTAGATATATTGTACAGTTTTTGCCATCAATGACTATTTCCTCACCAGTAGCAGACACCAAAAACAAATCCGGCCAGGAAACAGACTGGCGGTTATTCATGAGGTTGGCATCTTACGCAACCCGCAGCAAACGCTTGCTGATTATTGCGATCGCACTATTAGTACCGCTAGCAGTCTCAGGAGCAATTCAACCCATTCTCATCGGACAGGCAATTTCGGTAATTCGCTCGGAACCTACTTACGAATTCTTGCGGGGAGTGCCTCTATCTGCTGCATTGAATATTTTGGCTATTTTGCTCATGCTAACTATAACACTTAGATTAGCACTGCAATCAGTTCAAGGCTATTTAGTCACGAAAGTAGGGCAAATAATTACTACAGATATTAGAAATGATTTGTTCGCCCACGTCACATCGCTAGCAGTGAGATTTTTCGATCGCACTCCTGTCGGTAAACTGATGACTCGCCTCACCAGCGATGTAGAAGCTTTGGGAGAGGTTTTTTCTTCAGGGGCGATCGGCATTGTCAGCGATTTATTTTCAATTTTAGTAATTGCCATTTTCATGTTTACCATGCAGTGGCAACTAGCTTTAATGTTAGTGCTGATGATGATCCCAATTACCGCAGTCATAGTTTATTTCCAGTATCAATATCGCCTAGCCAATTACACTACCAGAGAAGAACTTTCCGATCTCAACGCCCAACTGCAAGAAAACCTGACTGGTATTGGCGTAGTGCAGCTATTCCGCCGCGAAAGATTCAACTCAGAATTGTTTCGTGTCACCAATAAACGGTACATTAAAGCAGTTGACAAAACTATATTTTACGACTCAGCCGTATCTGCGACATTAGAATGGATTGCTTTAGTAGCGATTGCAGCCGTTTTGTGGATGGGGGGTCAAAGGGTTTTAGCGGGTAATCTTAACTTCGGTACTCTCTCTGCATTCATTTTATTTGCTCAGCGTCTCTTCGATCCGCTGCGGCAATTTGCCGAGAAATTCACAGCAATTCAAGCAGGGTTTACCGCTGTGGAACGGATTAGCGATATTCTCAACGAACCGATTGAAATTAAAGATCCAACCAGCGGGAAGAGGGAAGAAGGAAGAGGGAAGAAGGAAGAAGAAAGAGGGAAGAGGGAAGAAGGAAGAAGGGCAGGTTATTCACCGTTGCTGATAACTGGACATCCAGAGGCAACGGCTTACAACTTGTCTCCGTTCGATCGAGAATTGGCAGATAATCATCAAAATCCAGCAAGTTCAGAATATCGTTTAGTGCCTAACAATCCCCAATCACCTCCCGCCAATCTCACCTTGCTAAGGGGGGGAGAAAATGCCAAATCGCAGAATTCAGAATCGGGAGAAATCCAATTTGACAACGTGTGGTTTGCTTACAAACAAGACGAATATGTCCTGCAAAACCTCAATTTCACCATCAAATCCGGCGAAAAAGTAGCATTAGTCGGCCCTACCGGTGCGGGCAAAAGTTCGATTATCCGTCTCCTGTGCCGCCTTTACGAGCCGACGCGAGGACGGATTCTGGTTAATCATGTGGATATTCGCGATTTGCCTCAAGCAGAGTTGCGGAGGCACATAGGCGTGATTATCCAAGATGGCTTTCTATTTGCTGGTGACGTGAAGAGCAATATCAGCTTGGGAGAAAGTTACTCGATTGAGGAAATTCAAGCAGCAGCAGAAAAGACAAATGTTGCCCGTTTAATCGAACAGTTGCCTCAAGGTTATGATACGCAATTGCGGGAACGGGGAACCAATCTTTCGGGGGGACAAAAGCAATTATTAGCCTTTGCTCGCGCCGCTATTCGCAATCCCAGTATCTTAGTTCTAGACGAGGCAACTGCTAGTTTGGATGTGGGGACGGAAGCTTTAATTCAAGAAGCTCTAGAGCGTTTGATGGCGGACAGAACGGCGATAATTATTGCCCACAGGCTCTCGACTATCCGAAATGTCGATCGTATTTTAGTGATCAAACGCGGGCAGTTAGTAGAGTCGGGCAGCCACGAAGAGTTGTTGCAGCAAGAAGGTTTATATGCCAGTTTGTACAAGTTGCAAATGCTGGGTAGTTAACCGCAAAAGGAATAAGGAATAAGGCAGGAAGAGGATTTTTCTTAAGGGGTGACAACGGCTCTGGAACCTTGATTGTAAAAGCATTGAAGCCGCTGAAGCTCAAAAAAGATAGTGCATTATGGACAGGCTTATTGACTCATAAGATTGTCCGATATCCCCTTGAACCTGATTCAAGGGATCTCGCCACTCTCTTTTATTGACTTACGCACAGCAAGCGTATCTTTTCGCTTGGTCACTCAACTCAAAACCTTGACGCCGCTTTGCTTTCAACCTGCTTGTCACCCTGCCAACCAATATGTTTCCCATGATTCTCGATGCCCAAACCCATATAGCCACATCCACTGATACTTCTGTGGTAATGTAGCGATATATGAAAGAGCTATCGACCTTAATTGACGAGATAATTTAAAAGTGCGATCGAAACACAACAAAATCTAAATCGCATTGCCGAAGTTAATTCCCTGCTCGATTTGACCGAAACCCACATTTACTTTGTGGCTTTCCTGCAGCCCAGTACCAGTCAAATTAAACATCCGCACCCCAGCAGGAGTAGACAAAAACAGATATTGTCCGTTATCGCTAACCGACATCCCCCCATTAACAAATGGCGAGGAAGCATTAATATTTTCACCGATACTCCTGCGGTATAATACATCCCAAGTATTGGTATCGTAAGCAATCAACTCATCGGCAACAGAATTAGCAGCGTAAAGGATATCCCTCGTCGGATCGAACGTCAACCCCCCGTCAAGGCCAGCCAGATTTTCCACAGCATTAAAATTGCGATCCATCACAGAAATGCCGCCGTTTAATTCCATTGCAATTAGCGAACCGTTGCGGCTAACCGCAGATACAGTACCGTCGTGATAAGAGTCTGTTTCATTCCGGGTGGGAAATGTGTTAGTCACGGCATCGTAAGTAAAGATCCGGCCTAGGGAACTGTTGGATTCAGTCATGAAAAACAGACTGCGATCGCTGCTGCGGTGGATGGGCGTGTCCTGTGTGACTTCGCCTCCAAAACCCGACCCGGCTGCGTCCGTCCGTACTGATAGAGTATCGGTAGCTAAATTCAGTTCCCGGAACGGCACCGTACCTGAACCGTTGAAGCGCGTACTCACCATTCCCCGGCCGTTGGAACCGATTGCCACGTCCCAAGCCCCGGCTTCTCCAAAATCGAGAGTGTAAGGAATATTGGTAACAGCATCGCTAGCGAGATTGACCTTGCGAATCAAACCTTGCGTCCCGCTAGTTTGATTGTCAGCAACGTACAAAGCGCTGCCATCTGGAGTAATGTCAGCACCGTTTAACAAAGTGCCAACAGCAAGTGGCGGTAACAAAGTCTGCGTGGCGACATCGTACCGCTGCACAGTTCCCGCACCGGTCGTGATGTAAAGCAAATTCCGCGTCGGATCGAAAACGCGATCGCGACCGTTAGCAACCGGAATGAGAATACTTGCCGGCGCGCCGCTGATACCGGGGAACGTTTGCTGCGAACCGGGTTGCAGCACTTCCGCAACTGTATAATTTCTCGGCCCGGCCAAACTCGCAAAGGAATAATTGCCACTAGCATCCGTTGTCGTAGAAGTTTCCCCCGCGTCCAATACACCATTTTGGTTGGTATCGAGAAAGACAGTCCAGCCTGCAATGCCAGGTTCGCCAGCAGTTAGTGCGCGATCGCGATTTAAGTCATTCCATTTTGTACCTCGAATTTCGTTTAGCTGTGCAGTTTGTCTGTTGCCAAAATTGACATTTTCAGCCAATTGATTCGCAGCAAGATTAACTGTTTGCGCTTGCGGAACGTTCGACCCCGGCAAACTTAAAACCCGCACGCCGCTGGGAGTTGACAGAAACAGCAATTTTCCATCATTGCTGACAGACATCACTCCGTTGCCAAACGGTGTAGATGCAGGGACATCTTCACCTATATTGAGGCTAAACAACGAAGTCCAAGTATTTGTATTAAAGGCAACGATTTGATTAGTTGTGGAATTCACAGCATAGAGGATATCTTTGGTTGAGTCGAAAGCTAAGCCACCATCAAAATTATTATTGAGGGTGGTAATTTGCCCGAGGTTTGGGTTACGGATCGAAATACCAACTCCGAAATCTTCTAAAGCAATTAACGCGCCGTTGCGGCTGACAGCAGATAGAGTACCGTCGTGAAATGTGTTTGTTTGCGATCGGTTGGGAAAAGTATCTGTTGTACCGTTGTAGGTAAAGATTGGGCCTGCGGAACTGTTGGATTCAGTCATGAAAAACAGACTGCGATCGCTGCTGCGGTGGATGTGCGTGTTCTGGTTGACTTCGCCAAATACTGACCCCGCATCCGATCGCTGCGTTAAAGTATCAGTAGCTAAGTTTATTTCGCGAAAAGGCACCGTACCGGAACCCTCCCAGCGCGTACTCATCATGCCTTTGCCGTTAGCCCCGATCGCCACATCCCAGGAACCGCTTTCCCCCCGACTAAGATTGTACGGGAGGTTAGTAACCGCACCGGTATTGAGGTTTACCTTGCGGAGGAATCCCTGCACGCCGCTGCGCTGGTTTTCCGCAACGTACAAAGTGCTGCCATCGGGGGTAATATCGACGCCGTTTAAGGAATTGCCGACCTCAAGGGGTGCTAGCCAAGCGTTAGCACTAAAGTCGTATCGCTCTACTGTTCCCTTGTTAGTGGTAATGTACAGTCGATTGCGGGTGCGATCGAAAACGTGGTCTCGGCGAGTTGGCAGGGGAATCAGAAAGTTTGTCCCCACCGGTGCGGTGATGCCGGGGAATGTTTGCTGCCAATCGGCTTGCAACTGTTCGGCAACGGTATAGTTGCCAGCAGGCAAACCTGGAAAAGCGTAATTGCCGCTAGCGTCTGTAACAGTAGAAGTTTCGCCGCCGTCGAGTACGCCGTTTTGGTTAGTGTCGAGAAAGACAGTCCAACCTGCTATTGGGAGTTCGCTACCGTCTCGCACACCGTTGCCGTTTAAATCATTCCACTTGCTGCCGCGAATCTCGGCATCGTCGTTTTGAATTGTTAGCACAGCAGTGGGGTTGGCTGTTCCGGCGACTCCCTCGTTGGTGAAGTTGGCAAAGGACAGCGCTACTGTCTCGTCGGGTTCGTAATTGACATCGCCTAATACCTGAATCGGTACCGTTTTGCTTGTCTCCCCTGCTGCAAAATTAACGGTAATTGGTTCTGCTTGCACGTCGCTGCCAATTGCTGCGGGATTGACTGCACCTGCTGCCAGGACTACATCTACACTTGAAGCTGTAGATGTATCTCCCGATCGCGTTACAGTCACGACATTGGCAGTGTTAGCAGCATTCCCTTCAGGCACATTAAAGGTAGCTGCACTGAAATTATAGGTAGGGGGAGTATCGTCGTTGCTAATGGCAGCCGTCACCGCGCCTGCTGTGCCTAAAGTGTAGCCGCTTCCTGCTGCCAAAGTTAGTTCGACTGTCTCGTTAGGTTCATTAGCAGTATCGGCAACTAAAGTTAGGGTAACTGCTGCGGTTGCGGAATTCGCTGCAAACGCAACCGTGCCGGTTGTGGCACTAAAAGCGGTAGCACCCGACTGAGTGTAATCATTGGCAAAACTAGCTGTTCCGCCAACCGAGAAACTGACTGTCAGCGGTTGAGACAGTGGCGAATTGATGCTGTCGGTGCGGGTAAAGGTGTAGGCGATCGTGCTGTCGCTGTCTTCGATCCCGCCCTCGGGCGAAACTGCTAGCGTCACCTCGGCATCTAATGCAGGTGCACTGACGTTGAAATTGCCCAAATTAACAGCAGTGGCTGCATTGCCGCTGGTATCTAAAACTTGAGATTCTGCTAATTCCAGAGTGTAAGTCCCGTTGTCCGCTGCGTCCCAACTGTCGCCGGGGGCGTTAATTTGATAAGTTGCAGTCCGAGGCGTGCCGTTTCCGCCAGGAGTCGCGCTTAAGAATGCCACCAACTGACTGAAGTTGTTTGGGCCTGTCACTCGAATGTCGCTGCTATCCAGGCTGCTGACCTCTACAGCCGTGTTGTCAGCATATTCGACGGTAAATGTCAAGCTATTGCTTCCTGCCGAAATGTTCGCAATTGGGTTGAGCGTTGCTGTGGGCGGGGTAGTGTCAAAAGGTTGACGTGTTCCTGAAATCTGAAAATCAAAGGGATCTTCATCGCTGTCGCTGTTGGCAAAGGAAATTTGACCGCCATAAGTGCCGATCGCAGTTGCATCGAATTTGACAGAGAAAGTAGTCTCGCTGCCGGGAGTTAGGTTTGTACTGCCAAAACTGCTAACTAAGCTGAAACCTGTTGGCAGGGCGATCGCATTGTTGAGAGTCAGGTTGCCACTGCCTGTATTTTTCACGGTAAAGGTTTTGACAACCTCTGTTCCTAAAACGGCGGTACCGAAATTAACTGTTCCCATATTGTCTGCGATGTTAGCGGTGCCGTCGAACAAGTCGATTTCTGGAACGTTGTCTGCAATCGGTGTCGGCGTTGGCGTCGGCGAATCGCTTGGTGTCGGTGTTGGCGTTGGTGTTGGTGTTGGTGTATCGCTTGGCGTCGGCGTCGGCGTAACAGATGGTGTCGGTGTCGGTGTTGGTGTTGGTGTATCGCTTGGTGTCGGCGTCGGCGTTGGCGTCGGCGTCGGCGTTGGCGCTGGCGTATCGCTTGGCGTCGGCGTCGGCGTTGGCGTTGGCGTATCGCTTGGCGTCGGCGTCGGCGTTGGCGTTGGCGTATCGCTTGGTGTCGGCGTCGGCGTTGGCGCTGGCGTATCGCTTGGTGTCGGCGTCGGCGTTGGCGCTGGCGTCGGCGTTGGCGCTGGCGTCGGCGTCGGCGTTGGTGTTGGCGTATCGCTTGGTGTCGGCGTCGGCGTTGGCGCTGGCGTCGGCGTATCGCTTGGCGTCGGCGTCGGCGTTGGCGTTGGCGTATCGCTTGGCGTCGGCGTCGGCGTTGGCGTCGGCGTTGGCGTATCGCTTGGTGTCGGCGTTGGCGTCGGCGTTGGCGCTGGCGTATCGCTTGGTGTCGGCGTCGGCGTTGGCGCTGGCGTAGGCGTATCGCTTGGCGTCGGCGTCGGCGTTGGCGTTGGCGTATCGCTTGGTGTTGGCGTCGGCGTTGGCGTTGGCGTATCGCTTGGTGTCGGCGTCGGGGTATCGCTTAGTGTTGGTGCCGGCGTATCGCTTGGCGTCGGCATTGGGGTGAGGGATGGTGTCGGCGTCGGCGAACTGAGGGGCAGTACCCCCGTGTCTGGCTGTGTCGGTATCAACAAGGATGGTGGCGGAGTGTCATTATCTGTAATCGCTAAAACAGCAGTATCGCTATACCCAATTCTTACCTTTCCTCTAGGGTTGCTCAAGCGTAAATTAAATAACTCTCCTTCCAATGCGACATCATTTACCAAGGGAACTGTTACTGTCTGAGTGGTTTCTCCGGGGGCAAAATTGACCTCAATGGGAGTCGTGCTGCCATACGAGGGGGATGTCGCTGAGTTATTAACAATAAATATAGTTGCCCCTACAGTTGCATCTAAATCACCACCTTGGCGTTTCACTGTTATTGCAGCGATCGGCGTGCCGTCTTCTTTTCTTTCAAACTTCGTCTCGCTCAATTCTAATATTGAGCTAATCGGAGTAATTTCGCTGGTAAATTTAGAGGCTGTAATTTCGTTGCTGTTAATTCCTTTTAAAATAGCGAGATACTCGCCAGTCACTCGATCTTGAATTACTGTATCGTTTGCCAAATCGCTGCTGCCTTGATAAATGCTCAAGTCTTGAAATGCTAAGCCGCCGTCCAATGCAATTAAGTCAAATCCTTGACCGAAGTCGCTAATAATGTCAGCATCGGATAGATTTGTGCCGCCAGTAGTAAAAAAGCCGGGAACGCCATCGATTCTATCGATTCTGCCGATAACAAACAAATCGCCACCGCTGCCGCCTGTTAAAGTATCGCCCCCGCGATCGCCAAAAAGGACATCATTTCCTTCCTCTCCAAATAAGAGATCGCTTTCTTTTCCGCCGCGAATTATGTCATTTTGTGTCCCGCCGTAAACTGTATCTAAACCTTCACGGCCATTGAGAGTATCATTGTCTTCGCCCTCGTAAATGAAGTCGCTGCCGAAACCAGGAAATATGATGTCGCCATCGGTTTTTCCCTTAGCGGTATCGCTGCCTAATTGACCGTAAAGAATATCATTAGGTGTTTCGCCTAAGAGTTTATCGTCATCTTTGCCAGCGAGAACGATGTCGCTGCCTTTTTTTTCCACCAAACTGCCACTACGTTCATTGCCATTGAGTTCTTCTGTGTGGCTACCGATTAGGTTGCCAGAGTCAGATCGATCGCCTGCAGGTTGCTTGCTGCCAATACCTCCGAACAAGATATCGTTGCCCAAGTCGCCGTAAATGATATCGTTGCCCCTATCTCCGAATACCCGGTCATCTCCTTTTCCTCCGTGTACGGAGTCATTATCTTTGCCGGCGTAGATAGTATCATTATTTTGTTTCCCGTTAATGTAGTCATTGCCTTCATTAGCCCACAGCAAGTCGCTTCCTTCGTCACCAAGGAGTGTGTCGTTACGGCTATCGGCTTGGATGATGTCGCCCAATCGCCAACCTGTCAGAAAATCCTGTTCTTGCGTTCCCTCAAAAGTAGGCATTTTAGGTTCCACCTATCAAAAATCTGAACGATCAATTTTACATCCACTCAAAACTCATATTATCTAGCAGATATATATAACGTCAATTAACAGGCACTTATAGATCGGATCAGCATGGCGCAACTGGCATTGCTGGCGATCGATCGCCCAACGCTTGCCCTCCTAAAACCCCAATTGTCGCACTTAACCACCGCGCCCCAGAGTTTTTGAGTTTGTGACCCCTGGATGGATTCACTAACTTTTTTGTAGAACATCAACAGCACCATCATCAGCCTTTTGAACTTGGTGCTGTTTATTGAATTGACGATCGCTTGTTGTTGGGGAATGTACCGGGGTTGGACGATCGGTGAAGCAACTGTTGGCAAAATAGTCTTACTAGCCGCGATCGCTGCAATCCTGTTTCGCTTCTGGCAAGGGAGCATCTCATATTTGTAAAAATACTTCTTCTGGCTCCTTCCTTCTTCTGGCTCCTTCCTTCTTCTTCTTTCCTTCTGCCTCCTGCCTCCTGCCTCCTGCCTCCTGCCTCCTGCCTCCTGCCTCAAAACTCCAATTTCTAGCGGAGGGCTGCAAAGGTGAGATGCTCCCTCTGGCAATCCTGGCCGCATGAGGCAAGCGGTGTTAAGTGTGTGGCCTCAAGGCGCGTTTTGGGTGTTTGTTGGGGGATTAGTCGGCTGCACTTCCAAGTGGGTTTTCGAGCAAGCTGTTGCCCGCAACTGATAAGTTGAGATTTAAACTCTTGTCAAACGGTAGATTAACCGCATCGGCGTTGTTTTATGCTGCGGATTTGATTTCTTTCGTTTCAGCCATCCTCCCAAGCCCAGGGCTATAGCTGAACCAAAGATTGTGGTCGGTTCAGGCACAGGCTCGGCAACGTCGGCGGTTTCAATTACTAGACTGGAACGACCAAGAGCATCAGTACCTCCCAGAGCGACCCCACCAACGTTCAAGAGACTGATGGCAAACCCAGCAAAAGTATCGCCATTGCTAACTCGCTGATTTACAAACGGAGTTACGTCAAAGTTAAGAGTATCACCCGGAGATGAGGATGATATATCTACAGAAGTTAACAATACTTCATCCCCCAAAAGATCTGATGCTTCGGCTGTTCCGTTTCCTAAATAGCCAAAGATGCCCAGAGTACCAGGACGGCCTCCTTGGAAACTGGATATCTTATCCTGAAAGATAGCACTACGAATAATTGTGTTAGGAGCAAGAAAAAAGTTGCTAATATTAAATTCAGCTAACCTGGTTGTTATACTACCCGGCCCGTATGACACGTACTCATCCCCAGGGATAAGCCTAACGTCCTCATACACACCCATCTGATACATACTTGCGGTCGCTCCAAATTGGATAGTAGGTGTCAAGGTAAATGTAGCTGCTTTAACTTCTTCGCTTGTTCCCAGAACAAAACCTAGAGCGGTGCAAACAGAGGCAACGGCAACTTTGCGGTATAGATTCTTCATACAAACTACATTTCCTTTTGTACTAAACAACTTGACTAAAAAGCCCATTTAGTAATCAAATTACCTAAATACTAGCTAGCTTACTGAAAAAACCATAATTCTTTATTTAACTTATTCAATCTTAACTAGAAAGTTAGCTGAATCAATGCTCTAAAGAGCAAGTAACGATCGCCATTATCAAAACAGAACCGCTGCGACCATCGCCTCAAACCGAATCATCCATCCATCCATCCACACTCCGAACAATCCCGATGAACAGGTGGCGTTTCCTATTTGGGATAAGTCATTTCGCAGCGGGGACATTGACCAGTAAACAGTGGGTGGGTATCCAAAAGTTCTAACTGTTGTTCCAAAGTCCACCCCTATCTCGGTTGCAGGATGAGTTCGCCGTTGTAGTAGCTTGCACCTTCGGGTTCCCATAGTTCCTCCGGCGGGGCGTTGGGGTTGACGGGGTGACAAGCAGGTTGAAAGCAAAGCTGCGTCAAGGTTTTGAGTTGAGTGACCAAGCGAAAATATCTTCGCGGGCGTGAGTGAATAAAAGAGAATGGCGAGATCATTTGAATCAGGTTCAAGGATCTCTCGGAGGATCTTATGAGTAAGATAAGCCTGTCAATAATCCGCTATCTTTTTTGAGGTTCAGGGGCTTCAATGCTTTTACCATCAAGATTCCAGAGGCGTTGTCACCCCCTCAATGATTTTTCCCCGATCCCCATCGGACCCTCTCCCACTCTCGCCTATGGGTAGCAGCTTATTATATCAAGTCTGATAGTGAATACCCTCTAAGTTGGGTTGAGGAATGAAACCGAACACTATCGATTTTAGATTTTAAATTTGTCCTCGCATCTAAAATCTAAAATCTAAAATCTAAAATCGCCTCACTTGCCCGAAATCATTTTTCCCAGGGTTTCCGGCAAGTGAATTATATGTTGGAAAAGCTGATTTGGGCCGATGCCAAACAATAACTGCATCGTCAGCACAATTGCTGCTAAACCAATCGCTGTCCCGATGCTGGCTTTCAATACTTTAAAAGCCCAATTAAAGACTAGCCAAGATACAAGTAACGAAGCAATTAAGATAATTATTTCTATTGGCATATAACATTTTTAACTTGATTTTAACTCTACATAACTTACGCATCAATACCAAAGAAACCGGGTTTTTTATCTGTGTTAAAGGCTTAAATGCAGTATTTCTGTAAAAACCCGGTTTCTGCGTCCCAGATTACTCTACTTATTACTTTAAGCAATACTGCCGCGCTTCCGTGTTTCCTTATAAGAAATTCCGACATTTTTTAAGCCGGCTTTAATCATTTGCTGCTCTAACAAAGCGAAAAAGCGAGTTCGATCGCCCCCCGTGACTACCGCTTGATTGTGAGCTTCTGCTAGCGTCACCGGATACCCACCGCCTTTGTGTACTTGAGCCAGCATCATTCCTAATGCTAAATCTAGCTGTGCTTTATCTTGTGCTACCCATTCCGGTACTTCTATTCTAGCAATTTCTGTGCCAACGTGAACGTAACAGAAATAGACGGAATTAAGACCATACAAATCTAAAATTCGAGCTTGGGATTTCCACAAAGGGCTTCTTTGTCCCGGTGACAGGATTGTTGCCCACAATATGGCATCCCGCAAGGGTTCAAATTCTTGACAAGGTGCTTTTTCGGCGAAAGAAATTGTGGCGGCAAATCCGACGTTCGGGCAATTTGTCATGCAGTCTGGGACTTCGTGGGTGCAAGCTTCAAACCGTAAAAAAGATAAGCTTTCGGTGCTGCGAGAAGCACTTAAGTATCCTAACAGCGGAATTCCTGCTAAACGCAACTTGTCCCAAGATTCTAAAATTGGCAGCAAAATTTGATCGCGCGCTTCGCTGGGTAACTGTTCCAAAAACCAATAAATCAGGGAACCGTCTACCATTGCTAAAGCTGGCGCGGGCAATTTATTGTCGTTAACTTGGGCCCAATTGCAGCCCATTTCTGCTAAGGCAATTGCTTCGGAAACTGCCCGCCGGTATCCCATCCATTCTTCGGTTCTAATTCCCCACTGTCGCGAACCGTACAAGTCTTCGGGTTTGTAGAAAACTTCGGGTACGCTGTCTAAAACTGGGTGGCGGCTTTGCCCGTAGTGCAGCATGACTGTGCCGACGTTTAGCAGGTAGCAGTAGGCTATTTCGTGATGGTTGGGGGAAATTTGCGATCCGTCTGTGGCAAAGACTGTGTGGGCGGCGGGGGGTGCGGTGATGTAGGTGCGATCGTCTAAGGGCTCGATCGGCGTGGCAGCATTGAATAAAGTGCGATCGCGCCAACTCTCTTGCAATTCCACCAATTTTTCCTGTTCCGCAGCAGCCTTTACCAGCAAATTCTGAGCCACTTCCAAACGTTGGCGAGCGGCAGCCGCTTCCACATTCAAATGTTGGCTCATTCCCTGCATTGCCTTGGCTGCTTTAGTTAAATCGAGCATGGGTTTTAAGTCTCAATATCAGAAAGCTTTCAAGCTGAGAAATTATCAAAACACTTTTCAATTTTTTGGTGCCGAAGCTTGGTTTTTTGTCATACACGCGGTTTGATCAACTAAAATACTTCGTAGCAGCCCGCAGAAATAGTAAAAAAACCCGGTTTTTGAGGTCAAGAGTACCTGCAATAGTCTAAAAAAAAACACATTTTTTTTTGTCGAGATCCTTGCTTTTTTGAGGAATTTCTGTTATATTTATCTTATAATGGGATGGTGGCAAAAATAATATTTTTGCCACCATCCCATTATATTAAAATACCATGTCTACGCCGCAAAAGTCAACAAAAAAGATGTAAATTTTTGTTGTTTTTTTTGACTCTGAAAAGCGAAAAAAAAATCCACCTGTCCACAAATCTAACATCAACAGTCGCTCGGCAGCCAATCGGCAAAATCTCCGGCAAACTGGGACAGAGAAAGCAATTGAACGGGTGGATTTTGAGCCACAGATTCCCGTTCTGGCAAAGTATTGTAACCCCAATCAGCCAAAAATAACCTCACCTGAGATAAATCCGGCTGCTGCTTCACCGACAGCAAGGTTTTTAACCGGTCTTCCACAAACCAAATAGTCGAATCTTTGCCAGACGCAGCCATAAATTCCCGCAAAATTTGGTGTTTCGGCTTGTTGTATTCCTTACCAAAAATTAACTCCTGCGGCATTTGTACGCCTGCTAGCTGCAAAAGTTCCCGCACAAAACGGCCTTCCTTTGTAGTGACGATCGCCACTTTCACCGAACTCTCCTGCAACGAGTGCAAGCGATCGGCAACCCCTGGATAAAAGCGGTGCAAAGACAGCCACCCAGATAAATCCTCAGCAATCCAATTATCGCGCAATCCGTCTAACATAGCGCCGACAGACTGCGCTTTTAAATTATTTTCGGTCAACAAATAGGGTACTATATTGGGCCACTCTAGCAAAATTTGCTCTGGGGAAATTCCTGTCAGCAGTGCGCGGATCAGCAGCGGCATTTCCCAACCAGTTTCGATGGCGGGCCGCACTCGGTAAAAACTCAAAGCTAAATCTGGATCGGGCACTGTTTCGACGGGTTTCCAGATTTGACAGTAGGTACGCCAAGCGGTTTGGAAATATTCGATTAGTCCGTCACAAATCACACCGTCAAAATCAAGAGCTAGAATTGTCGGAAAGTTATTAGCCATCAATCGATTTTAGATTTTAGATTTTAGATTTTGGATTGAAGAATTGGAGAATTTGAGAATTGAACAAAACGATATCATATCATTTCCGGTTACAGCGGAATGATGTTGACAGTGAACAGTGAACAGTCAACAGTCAACAGTCAACAGTGAACAGTGAACAGTCAACAGTCAACAGTCAACAGTCAACAGTCAACAGTGAACAGTCAACAGTGAACAGTCAACAGTCAACAGTGAACAGTCAACAGTGAACTCGAATTTACTATTCCGATGCTAACGGATTTGATATCACTGATGACTCCTGGGACTGGTTATCGGATACTATTTTTTGGTTGTGCCAGGATAAAGACGGGGGCTTGTACCCTGGCTGCTTTCTGTCACTCGATTGAAGAATTGAAGAATTGACTATGCAAACACTCAGCAATGATTGGTGAACAGTCGTTATTAAAAAGACTGAACTAGCGGTTGAGTAGCAATCGATTCTAGTCCTTGGGACTGCAACAAATGCGTCCACTCGGCCCTGGGTTCCGAATCATCGGGTGCGAGGCGCCGCATTTCGGCTAGAGTAGCAAGAGTGTCGTACCAAATCCCATTTTTAGCATAAGCAATCACCTTAGCCATAGGGTCGGGATTTGCCAAATCCTTCTTGAGAGTTTCCTGCGGTTCAATTCGCTGCACGATTCCTTTAACAAAATAATTCCCCGACGGATCGTCATTGCAAGCCACCGAAAACGACCACTGATATCGCTGGCCAATCTCAAGAGATTTTTGGCGATCGCCGATAGCAGGAATACCGACCTCAACTATCCCGGGTTTGTCAACTTTGAAAGTAGTTTTGTAAACCTCGGTTCCTTTTCCATCGTCAGCTTGCAAAGTAAACTCGACTTGAGTCGAAGAGTGAGAAACGTAGGCAAAGAATGTTGGCGACTCTGCTAGCGTTAAACCATCATTGCTTTTAGGTATTAAAGGAATAATAGATAAATCCTTGGGACAAGCATCGCCTCGATGCGTCCCCCCTTGCCGATTGTCGGGGGCTGTGACATCTGGGGGTTTGAAATTAACATTCTGACTCAGCAGAATGGGTGCAGGCACAGCCTGCATCGGTGTAAGCAAACTGGGGAGAGTAACGGCGATCGCCAATACAGTCATCACCAGTGAAGTAAAATGTATAAAACGTTTCATTTTTCCACCCACTTGTAAAAATATTTATAGAGCGCATTTCTAATGTTAACCCGGAGTTTTAGCTCCGGGCGCGATCGAGTAAATGGGTCAATCGATTTTCGATTTTCGATTTTAGATTTTAGAGGCGACCCCCCGGATAAATGCGGGGGCAATAAGTGATTTTAGATTTTCGATTTTGGATTCATTCCACGGATAAATCACGTGGCGGGTACCACATGAAGAAATTCGTGGTCAATTTTCACATCGCCATCGGCAGACCGACCAAACTTCAAGAAATAGCGAGATTTAAAGAGGCCCAACCAGCGGTTGAGTTGCAACAGATTCCAGTCCTTGGGACTCCAACAATTGCGTCCACTTGGCTGTCAGCTTCACATCCCCCGGTGTCTGGCGCCGCATTTGGGCTAAAGTAGCGAGAGTTTCGTACCAAATCCCATTTTGAGCATAAACGTTAAGCCTAGTCATGGGGTCGGGATTTGCCAAATCGCTCTTGAGTGTTGCCTGCGGTTCAATTCGCTGCACGAAGCCTTTAACAACTAAATCTGCCGATCGATCTTGGGGGTCGCAAACCATCGAAAATGACCATACGTATCGCTTGCCCACTTCAAGGGATTTGTTGTTGTCCACTGTAGCAGGAATACTAACTCCTACAATCCCGGATTTGTCAAGTTTAAAGGTTTTTTCGTAGACTACTTTGTCTTCCTTTTCGTTGAGCAAAGTAAACTCTATTTCGGGCGCTGTGTTAGGAATATAGACAAAAATTGTGGGAGAATCTGTTAGGGTTAAACCGATATTAGTTGGAGGCACTAAAGGAGTAATAGATAAACCCGCTGGACAAAGCTTGTTGCCGCGATGTGCCCCTCCTTGTCGGTTGGCGGGGGCTGTTACGTCTGGAGGCTGGAAATTAACATTTTGACTCAGCAGAAGCGGCTGGGATTGTGCGCGCATCGGTGCAAGTGAAGTGGGTACGGTAGCTGCGATCGCAGATACGGCGACCGCAAGTGTAGCCCGATGTAGAAAACGTTTCATTTTGTTGTACCTTTCAGTATAATTGCAAACACAGGCATTCGCTGATGGCGACAAATATTTTTGAGATGCTAGTCGAGGGCGCAGATACACAATTTAAACCTTTACATATCATCAATAACATTTATTAATTCTATCGGCAAGTGGATTGTCCGTCCGAAAAATCAGGTTGCCTAGGTCGCAAGTATCATTGGATACAGTTGCTCGCCACGTACTGTAAATTTTTGTAACAAAGCGGTCGGAGTTTCCGAGTGTTCTAAGATGGAGGAAGTCTCCAGCAGGGGGAAATGTGAAACAACTGCTGTTCCAGAAACGAGTCAAACTTTTATGCTGGGATAATGAGTAAAATATCTAACAAAATTCGATCGGCAGCGACTCAATTGAGTCAAAGGTATAAACTATCACTAGCATTGGCTAAGTCTGTATTAATTGCCAGCGCGGCAGTAACATTATCCTTGATGGGGGCCAGACAGCTAGGAATAGTCGAACCAGTAGAATTAAGCGCTTACGACCAAATGGTGAGGTGGCGTCCCGATGAACAGCCAGACTCGCGTTTGCTAGTTGTGGGGATTACCGAAGCAGACATTCAGAAACTGAATCAGTGGCCAATATCCGATCGCACAATAGCTGAAATCTTACAAAAACTCGACAAAATGCAGCCTGCAGTCATCGGTTTAGATGTACTGCGAGACGTACCTTTAGGAGACGGGCGCGAGGAATTAACTAAACTTTTACAAAAAAGCGATCGAATTATCGGGGTATGTTTAGTCACCGACGGAAGCCCGGACAATCCCGGTTCTCCGCCTGCGCCGGGGCTGCCACAAAACCGCGTGGGATTTGCAGATTTCGGAGTCGATCCGGGTGGCATACTCCGCAGGGCTTTATTATTTATGAAACCGCCGACAATTGAGGGCAACTCCTCGGCCCAAAAACATCTTTGCAATGACAATTCTCAAGTTTTAGCTTCCTTCAACCTCCAGCTAGCCCTCCGCTACCTGCAAGGGCAAAAAATCTCTCCCAAACTGGCACCCGATCAATCTTTATGGCTGGGAAAAACCCAATTAAAACAACTAGCAAGCAATGACGGAGGATACAAAAATGCCGATGTCAGGGGATATCAAATATTAATTAACTATCGTTCCAGGCGGCAAGTCGCAAACCAAGTCAGAATTACGGATGTTTTAGAAGGGAAAGTTGACCCAAATTTAGTTAAAGATAAAATAGTTCTCATCGGTTACACCACAGAAACCGTTAAAGATTTGTTTTATACTCCTTACAGTGGGCGACAGCAAAGCAACCAATTCATGCCTGGTATCGTGGCACACGCACAAGTGGTCAGCCAAATTTTGAGTACAGTTTTAGACAACAGACCGATGTTTTGGTTTTGGCCGGAATGGGCAGAAATCCTGTGGATTTCGGGATGGTCAATTGTGGGAGGAACCTTGGCATCGCGGATGGCTCACCCAGCGAAGTTGACAGTGACATTCGGAGCACTGCTGTGCGGGTGCTGCGCGATCGGCTTTGGGATTTTTCTGTTGGGAGGGTGGGTGCCTGTGGCAGCGCCAGCCTTAGCATTAATCGTAACTGGCGGTAGCATAGTATCAGCAGACAGATTTAATAAAGCCGGATACGGGAAAGCAATTAGCGATCGAGTAAAACAAGTCTTCAAAATCGAAATAGACCAAGCCAAAAAAGAACAGCAAGTCGCAGAAATCACAGAATCTGATTTCTTTAAAGAATTGCAGCAAAAGAAAGATAAACTGAGGATTAGCAAACAAGAAACCTCTGAAAAAACACCTTCCGAACCCCAAGAAATAATTGCCATTACCCCAGAGCTTCCCAATGTCGAAAGTCAGACAGACGAATATCTAGCTCAGTTGCAGGAAAAATCCCAACACCAGAAGCAGCGCGCCGCCGTGACTGAATCGGAAAGCGCCTCTCCAACGGGTGTCCCGATAGGTAGCGGTGGTGGTGCTAGTTCCGCCGAAACTAAACCTGATGACGAGTTCAGCGATTTGCAAACCAAAGCCAAACAGATGCGGCAGCGCAGGGGCGCCCAAAAGATGATAAAAGAGGAAAAAATTGATACTTTCACAGATAAGGAGGATTTGGGGGGGAAGGAAGAATGACCGACAACTCTACTGCATCATCGAGAATTGCATCATAATGGGTTCTCGCAGTTTCTTACCCTAATACGCAGATCATGTCCAAAATCATCTCTGTCCACTCTTACCGGGGCGGAACTGGCAAATCGAACACGACAGCAAACCTGGCATCTATTATCGCTCGCAGCGGAAATCGGGTCGCCATTGTGGACACAGACATTCAATCACCGGGGATTCACGTGCTGTTCGGTTTCAGCGAGAGCAACATGGATCGCTGCCTGAACGATTACCTGTGGGGCCGCTGTCCGATCGCGGATACGGCCTACAATGTGAGTTCGCTGCTGCCAAAATTAGCCAGTAACGGCAACCTCTACCTGATTCCTTCGAGCATTAAAGCAGGGGAGATAGCGCGAGTTTTGCGGGAAGGCTACGACGTGGGACTGCTTACCGACGGCTTTCAAGAACTGATCGAGGTTTTGAACTTAGACTACCTATTTATAGACACGCACCCGGGGCTCAACGAAGAAACCCTCCTCAGCATCACCATTTCCGACATCCTGCTGCTGATTCTGCGTCCGGATCAGCAAGATTTTCAGGGAACGGCTGTCACGGTAGATGTGGCCCGCAAATTAGAAGTTCCCAAGATTTTGATGACGATCAATAAAGCCCCTGAATCCCTAGATTTCGAGGATTTGAAGCAACAAGTAGAGAGTATTTACAACATCCCAGTGGCAGGGGTACTGCCCCACAGCGACCAGATGATGCTGCTCGCCAGCAAGGGAGTGTTTGCGCTGCACTTCCCTAACGACCCTCTAACTAAGGTTGTGGAAGGGATTGCCAAACAGATTGTGGGATAATTGCTGCAGCGAATGCCGATCGCCCGCCCAGGAGTTTCGCTTTCGCTCTCCATTCCTGCGGAGCCATGTCCTCCTGCGTATCCCGAATATTTGGTTAAAGAGTCAGGAGAATGGCGACAAAATGAGATACAAATAGATTATGAGAATTTGTTAAAAAACTTTAGGAGGAGAACTCATGGAATTTGACTTCCGCATACTAATAGTATTGATGCCCGTATTGTTGGCGGGCGGCTGGGCTGCTTACAACGTCGGTGCTATAGCTCTCAAACAAGTACAGAAAATGTTGAACAAGCAAGCATGAACTAAGCATTATCACCAGTAATTTCGCAGCCGGCTGTTTTTTGAGATACAAAACAGCCGGCTGATTTGTGCATGGGATCTGCTTAAGTGATGGCTGATTCTTGGTGGGCAATTTACGACTGCAGAGAGAGGGGGCAAAAACCAAAGAAAAGTTACGTTTAAAGATTAGGCAGAAACCGGGTACGCTCAAGCAAAATACTTGGTTGCAGCAAACGAGCCTGGGTAAAAAAACCTAGTTGCAAAAGCAGGGCGATCGTGTAATTTCTGATTTTGATGTTTTGAACTTTACTCAGGATTTATGAGTAGAGTGCCCTAAAAATATTTGGTAAGCACGTTATCGCAGAAAATATGAGACAATCACAAAAGTATTTGCCCTAAGAATCGCCCTAAAAACTACGAAGTTTAACTTGTAGGGAATATCGGTCAAATTGTCAATGTTAAATTCCTATATCTTGAGATAGATTATGCTTTTTCCCCGATCGAGCGGCATGCTAGTCCACCCCACGTCCTTTCCCAGTCGATTTGGCATTGGAGACATGGGAATAGAAGCATATCGCTTTATTGACTTTTTAGTAGAGAGCGACCAGCAATACTGGCAGGTATTGCCGCTGGGGCCGACAGGATACGGCAATTCTCCTTATTCCTGCTATTCAGCAATGGCGGGAAATCCGCTGCTGATCAACCCAGAAATGCTGCGTGACGCTCAATGGCTCGCCGATGAAGACTTCGCTAATTTACCAGAATTTCCGCTCGATTATGTAGACTTCGAGCGGGCGATCGCCCTGAAAGTGCCTTTGCTAAAAAAAGCTTGCGAAAACTTCAAAGCCAAAGCATCCCCGATCCAGCAAAAAGAATTCTCAGGTTTTTGCGAAAGCAAAGAGAATTGGCTGGAAGATTACGCCTTATTTATGGCACTAAAAGATCACTTTGGCGGTGTTAGCTGGAACAATTGGGAACCAGAAATTGCCCGTAGAGAGCCAGAGTCGCTAGAGAAATGGCGCCAGCAGCTAAATGCTGAGATTTATTACTACAAATACGTCCAGTTTGAGTTTTTTCGCCAGTGGACGGAGTTGAAACGCTATGCTAACCTGCGGGACATTAAAATTATTGGCGATATACCGATTTATGTAGCTCACGACAGCGCGGATGTATGGTCTCATCCAGAAATATTTTGCTTGGATGAAGCCACCGGAGAACCAGCTTTAATGGCGGGAGTCCCGCCTGATTACTTCAGCAATACAGGTCAATTGTGGGGCAACCCGGTATACAATTGGGAGAATTTGCAAGCAAATAATTTTGAGTGGTGGGTGCAGCGTTTTGAAGCGATTTTCGCTTATGTAGACGTAACTCGGATCGACCACTTTCGAGGATTTGACGCTTACTGGGCGGTGAAGCGCGGACAAGAAACTGCGATCGAGGGAGAGTGGATTAAAGCGCCGGGAACAGCTTTGTTGGATCTAATTAACGAGAAGTTTGGCAACTTGCCGATTATCGCTGAGGATTTAGGGGTAATTACTCCAGAAGTGGAAGCTTTGCGCGATCGATACGAGTTTCCAGGAATGAAGATTTTGCAGTTTGCTTTTGCCGGTGGTCCGGGCGATCCTTTTTTGCCTTTTAACTACGATCGCAACTGCGTAGTTTACACCGGCACCCACGACAACGACACGACTGTCGGCTGGTTCAATCAACTGCAAAACTACGAAAGAGATGAGGTTTTGCGTTATTTGGGCTGCATCGATCCCCAAGGAATTCACTGGTCTTTAATCCGCATGGGCTGGATTTCTATTGCTAATATGGCAATTGTGCCGTTTCAAGATTTGTTGGGTTTAGATACTGACGCGCGGATGAATTTTCCGGGGAAACCAGAGGGAAATTGGGGATGGCGGTATCGACCCGAAGCTTTGAATTGGGAAGTGCGCGATCGGCTCAAAACCATGACTTACATCTCCGGCCGCGCTCCTAATAAACATTGATTATCGCGAAGGGGTAATTGGTAATTGTTAATGGGTAATATCCAATCTGTTAGCATCGGAATTATTCCTATCTCTATACTCTTGATCTGCGTGAATCAGCGTCAATCCCTTGTCATCTGCGGTTCAGAAATTCTCTTTTTTTGACCGCAGATACAGGCAGATAAACACAGATTAACGCAGATGAATGATATCAATTACGCTTGCACCATCCGTGATTGTTAACCGAAAGCATCCAGGCTACAAGCCCCCGGATTCATCCGTCCAGAAATAAAAAACCTGTATCCCATGAAACTTGCCGAACGTATTTATCTCGCGCAAGTCAATGCTTCAATTCTAAAATCTAAAATCTAAAATCTAAAATCGATTGACTGTTGACTGGATTTGACTATTCCGATGCTACCGGGTTTGATAGAATGGGTAATTGGTAATTGGTAAGGAGTGCATCAAGACGGACATTATAATTAAACTCTGTGGACTGCCCGCTATTACCTATTACCTATTACCCATTAACAATTACCAATTAACACTCAACCTTCATTCTTGGGCGGTGCTGAAGGCTTGAGTTCGCTTGCTTTAAAAACAACTTCTTTGGCGACTCCAGGATCTCCGAGTGGTTCGGCTTGTCCGTTATTAACAGCAACCATTACCCCGCCGGCGTTACCTGCTACGACGACCAATTGCTTTTGAGCCCCCCAGGTGCGAACAGTCCCGGTCGGCAAAGTTCCCTCAAACTCTGTTTTACCATCGACTTCAACTTGCATCCACGATTCTGCTTTAAAAGTGACGTTAACCATCACTGGTTTATTGGCAGATTTATTTGAATTTTGACCGGTTCTTACTGCTTCGACAGCCTCGTAACTATCCGGTTTCTGATTTTGTGAGGCTCTTGATGCCTCAGCAGCGGCGCGAGCTTGTTCTTGCTGACCAAGCGCTAGTTCTTCGGCTCCCGCACCGTTTTTTGCGGTAATAGAACCGCTCATCAACTGAGATAAGACATTGACCGAACAGATAATTAGAAATGTGTAAAAGAGGTAGAGGTGCATCGGCCGCAACTGAGGCCCATCTTGCCAGGATAGCTTGGTTCTCGATCGGGGTGGCGGTTCGATCGGGAAAAAGTCGGCAAACTGAGTTCCGTCCAAACCCATTGCTTCAGCGTAGCGCTTGATCAAACCCTGAGTGTAGACGGGCTCGGGAAGTTGGTCGAGTTGACCGTCCTCGATTGCTTGTAGCAGATTCCGCCGAATCATTGTTACCACGGCTACTTTGTCCAAACAAATCGACTGCTGTTCGCGGTACTGACGGAGTTGAGTTCCAATTTCCGCTAGCTTCTTCTGAGCTGTTTCTGGCTCTTGGGAGTGCAGTTTCTGCTTAGTTGTTTTGAAGAATAAAAACAATAAATTCTTTGTCATATGCTGTGCTCCTGGGAATTTACTGGCACGCTTATTGATGTTAGGTTGACTAGATTCCATAAATAAATAATTTCCGCATCTTCTAGGGGTCGGCAGCAGCCTGGTGGCAATATTGGCGAACCAGGCCGCTGCAATTGAATCGGGCCAATGGCTGTGCGGTGCAGGCGCACCACGGGATATCCCAAGATCTCGGCTGTTCGCCGAATCTGTCGGTTTCTGCCTTCTGATAGAATGACTTCTAACAGAGTTTGGTCTTGCGCGCGATCGAGAACTTTAACTTTCGCGGGCAAAGTTTTTCTGCCGGACAAGATGATGCCCTGACGCCACGTTTGTAGTATGGGTTCCGGGGGATCGCCGCTCACCCAAACCTGATAAGTTTTGGCGATCGAGTGACGCGGATGGGTCAAACAAAATGTCAGCTTACCATCATTGGTGAGCAAGAGGGCGCCGGTGGAATCTGCATCTAAGCGTCCTACGGGGTGGATGCCTTGACCGGATCGCAGTTGTGGTGGCAGCAAGTCGAGAACTTTCGATCGGGCCCTTGGATCGCTGCAAGTAGAAACTACGCCGGCCGGTTTGTTGAGCAACAGATATACCTGTGCGGGTCGATCCGTTGGTTTCACTGGGACTCCATCGACTTGGATAAGATCGCGATCGGGATTCGCTTTTTCTCCTAAGCGAACAATATTGCCATTAACTCGGACTCGTCCAGCTACAATCATCTGTTCTGCAAGACGACGAGAGGCAATGCCCCACTGGGCGAGGATTTTTTGCAGCCTTTCATCAGACATGACGGGAGTGTGGAAATCCCCAACGAACCAGCGGTGGGGAGGAAACACGACACGGTTAATTGATTAACCGTACTAGCAATGCTCAATTCCTGGTTGGGAATAAATTATAATGCTGACCAATTATTAGAGGACGCCCAGCCTGGCACAGATT
The DNA here is from genome assembly GCF_036705405.1 of Microcoleus sp. B13-B6. Classification (NCBI taxonomy): domain Bacteria; kingdom Bacillati; phylum Cyanobacteriota; class Cyanophyceae; order Oscillatoriales; family Microcoleaceae; genus Microcoleus; species Microcoleus sp. B13-B6. The sequence continues at coordinate 64,339 of NZ_JAUBUJ010000009.1, read as the reverse complement.
GTCCTTGTGCCCGGTGCAGATTGTCCTGATGGCATTACCCTGAATGCTGTGCAAAAACTACGACGAAAAGACTCGCGGCAGGCACAGGTTTGCACCGTTGGTTTGCGGCTGGTTTGAAAGGTGTGGGTCTGACCCGACCATAAACCAACACTACCATAAATCCCGTACTCCTGGTTAAATTTATACGCTCGATCGCGAATTTTTCATCGGGATCGCACAACTCGTGAACTCCCCAAAGATCCCAAGGGGAGAAAGGTGAGAATTTTTCTGCTTCTGGCGTGGCTGATGCCAGATTTCTGCTTGATTTTGGAGTTAATGGGACTTGTGTTCATCAACCCGGTTTCTAAGGAAAATCAGAGGTTGACGGCGATAGATATATGAATAAACCGGGTTTTTGAGGCCGGATGCACAAGCTCTAGTTAAATTTCTGTGCTTGAATATTAAGGTTTATATTCTGAAATCGTTTATGACTGTCGATCGAAACTCTCTTCAATTTGACAATAGAGATGGGGCTGCTGGCTCTGGTGGGACTGTTAATCTCGACCTTGAGCCGGGGAGACCTTCGCCGAGTCAAGGCAGCCGGATCGCGAGCGCGGTGCTGTCTCCGGCGGTACAGTTGTGGCTGCGATCGCAAGTTCAGCAGGTGGACGAGTTGAAGGTGAAAATTGAGGGGAGCGATCGACAAATCTTCAGCGGTGCGATCCCCAAAGTCACGGCTGCCGCTCGGGGTGCTGTGTATAAAGGACTACACCTAACTGAAGTTGCCATAGAGGGCTGTGGCATTCGCATCAACCTCGGTCAAGCTCTCAAAGGCAAACCCCTGCGTCTGATGGAATCCGTTCCCGTGGCAGGCGTTTTGAGGGTCAGCCAAGCGGATTTGAATGCGTCGCTGAAAGCGCCTTTGCTGGCTGATGCTTTGAGCGAATTTTTGCTGCCTATGCTGCCACTAACAGATAGGGAAAAGTCGCTGAAGTTGCAAAATTCGCAGATTGTAATTGAGGCGGGTTTGTTGACGCTTTCGGCGGCAATTTTGCGCGCTGGCGGTAGGCAAATTCCTTTGGTATTGCGGACTGGTTTGCGGATAGCCAGCGGTCGCGAATTGATGTTTGAATCACCAGAAATCGAACTCAATGGAGAATTAAAAAGCAGTGATTTCAATGGTTTTAAAATTGATTTTGGGCCGGAAGTTGAGATAGAAGAATTGATTTTGAGTCCGGGGGAGATTGTTTGTCGGGGAGGAATTAGAGTTTTGCCTTAGTTAGTTGACAGTTGGCTTTAACCTGGTTCTTCGGTAGAGCCTGGGAATACATACCCAATGCCCAATTCCCAATTCCCAATTCCCAATTCCCAATTCCCAATTCCCAATTCCCAATTACCGATTAATTAAAAAAGAGTCGATCGCGGGCAACAGTAAAGTGACAAAATAGTAGACTAACGGCGCGGTAAAAACATAACTGTCGGTGCGATCGAGAATGCCGCCGTGACCGGGGATCAACTGTCCCGAATCCTTAACGCCGGCGTCTCGCTTCATCATCGACTCAGTTAAATCTCCCAACAGGCTAGCAACCCCAATCAACAGACCAAAAGCAGCCCCAGTATACGGCCACCCCGGCCAGTGTAAATACCCAGACCCAGCGACGGCCACGGCGATGCTGCCGCAAACTCCAAATACGGCACCTTCAACGGTTTTTTTGGGGCTGATGTGGGATAGGCTAGTGCGCCCGAAGAATTTGCCGACAAAATAAGCCCCAATGTCAGCGGCCCAGATGCAGAGGAAAGCCAGCAGCAGCGAAGTCAATCCTAAAGATATGTGGCTGGAAGTTGTCCAAGACGGCGGCGAGGAAATGTTAACGGGCAAATTGCTTGCTACTGCTTGCGAAAGTTGGGTTGTAGCAAGATTGCCTGGGTCGAGGCCGACTCGCAGCCGTACCCAATAGCTGGGCAAATAACCGCCGTAGAACAATCCTAAAACTGAGGAGGCAATATCGGCGATCGTCGATAATTTAGGTTGGAATAACAGGTAGAAACAAATTAATGTTCCCGCTAAGGGGAACATGGCATCTACGAGTTCCGGTGCTAGGGCGGCAGTAATTAATAGCCCTTGACTGACGGCTAAGGTAGTTTTGGCAGCGGGTGCAATACCTTTAGCCCTGGCTAATTGAAAATATTCCAATTGCCCTAGGTAGACGATGACTCCAAAGCCGACGGTGAAGTACCATCCGCCCATAATAATCATTCCCAAAGCAAGGGCGATCGCAACTATTCCACTCAGGATACGAGACCAAGGCATAAAATGAATTTCTCTTGCAGACGGCGGTGGATCATTCGATTTTGGATTTTGGATTTTGGATTTTGGATTTGAGATTTTGGATTTTTCTAGAGCACGAGTTGATCCCTTGCACAACTAACCCCCATCCCCCATCGGTCATCCAATATCTCAAGTCAGGCGGTCAATCCAGCTATGGTGGCCCCTATTCTTAAGTATGAAGGTTAATTGAACGTAAAAAAGGTTAAGAATTACATTTAGGAATGGGCATAGGGCATTGGCCAAACAGGGCATGGGGTATGTATTCCCAGGATCTGCCGAGGAACCAGGTTAAAGTTAACTGTCAACTGTCAACTGTCAACTGTCAACTGTCAACTGTCAACTGTCAACTGTCAACTGTCAACTGTCAACTGTCAACTAACTTCTAATCCAGCTTTTCGCCGCTGAGAATAAATATGGGATTGACGGCGGCAAAGGTTTGACTGAGGCCGCGAGTCTCCAAGCGGTTGACGGCGGACTGGACTACTTCAATGTTGCGGACTTGCAACTCGGCGAACCCTTCGGAAAGGGCGTAAAGATTCTCTAAATTGCCAGCGGTGGCGACAACTCTACCGTGGGGTTGCAAGTACCGCCAGACTTCTTGGAGAATGGCTTTAATGGGGCGACCTCCTTCGATGCAGACTCGGTGGGGGGGTTGGGGCAGGTTTTCCAGGCATTCCGGGGCACTGCCTTCTATGACTTCTACGTTGTCGAGCTCGAATCGATCGCAATTTCTGCGAATCAAGCTTGCTACTTCTTCGTCCCTTTCGACGGCGATAATGCGACCTTTGGGACACAGCAAACCTGTTTCTACGGCGATCGTACCAGTACCTGCACCGATGTCCCACACGACTGAATCTGCTTGCAGCCGCAGGTGGGAGATTAACAGCAGTCGGACTTCTCGCTTACTCATGGGAATTCCCGGTAAACGTTCAAATAAGTCATCCGGGATGCCTGGAGTGACGTAGGGCCAAAGCATAGTTATATTTTTGATTTTTGATTTTTGATTGAAGCAAGACGGCAGTTGGAACTCGCCGAAGAAGTAGAAATTCTCCCAATTTCCCCCAAGCCTTAATATTTACTGTCGCACAACCTTGAGAGTTTGGAGGTTTCTATCGCTACAACCTGTGATTTTGCCGCCGGCGGCAAGGATTTGTTGCAGGTAGTCAACGGCTGCTGGGGTAATGATTTCACCGGGCATCAGGACTGGTATTCCTGGGGGATAGGGACAGATGAGTTCGGCGCACAGGCGATCGACTGCTTTGTCTGCAGGTAGTGTTTCGGTTGAGGAAAAGAATGCCTCGCGCGGGGACAGTGGGGGAGGGGAAAATCGGGGGGGGGAGAGAATCTCGTCTTCTTTCTGACTTCTTCTTTCTAACTGAGATATTGCAGGATGCTCAAGAACGGGCAAGATGCCCGTTCCACAACACATCAAGTTTCTTGTGGGGAGTAGGGGTTGGGCATCTTGCCCGCCCCTAAAAGGCTTATTGACTATCGTGTTAGATGTGACTTCTAAAAGAGTTAAAGCTTTAACTAAATTGTCAATATCTGATTCTGTATTTCCCAAGCTGATAATAAATGTTAGATGTTGGGGCATGGGAAGTTCTGCGGTGACGCCGAGTTGAGAGTGCAGAATTTCATCTGCAGCAAATCCTGTGATTCCTAAATCTGATACTTTTACTGTTAGCCTGGTGCGGTCTAATGCTGCAAAACCCGGTGTATTTAAAGGTTCTAAAACTGATAAGCCAGGAATTAGATTGATGCGCGATCGCGCTTTTTCGGCTAGCAGTAAAGTTTGGGTCATTAACTGTTCGCCGTGGAGTGCCATTTGTTGGCGGGCTGCGTCTAGGGATGCTAATAATAAGTAACTCGGACTGGTAGATTGTACTAACTGCAATGCTCTATTTAATTTTTGGATATCTATGCGATCGCCCTTGATGTGCAGCATCGATGCTTGTGTCATTGCACCGAGGGTTTTGTGGATGGATTGTACTGTTAAATCGGCACCTGCTGATACTGCTGGTTCGGGCAAGTTTGGATGAAAGTTAAAGTGCGCGCCGTGGGCTTCGTCTACTAATAACGGTATGTTGTATTGATGGGTAATTTGGGCGATCGCCCGCAAATCTCCGCAGACGCCGTGATAGGTTGGGTAAACTATCATTACTGCTTTGGCGTCGGGATGTTGTTCTAATGCGGAGGCTGTGGCTTCTGGGGTGATGCTGTTGGCAATATCCCAATCCGGGTTGTACTCTGGATTGACAAAAATGGGAATTGCACCGGATAAAATTAAACCAGAAATTGCCGATGAGTGGATATTTCGAGGTAGGATAATTTTATCGCCGGGGCCGCAAGTCGCTAAGATGGCGGCGATAATTCCGCAAGTCGAACCGTTAGCCAAAAACCGAGTTGATTGGGCTCCAAATGCTGCGGCGGCTAAGTATTGAGCTTCGGCAATTGCACCTTCTGGGTTAAAGAGATTGTCTAACTCCGGCAATTCCGGCAAATCCGATCGAAATACTGCCGCACCGAATAAGTCAATTAGGGGTTGAGAGATTCCTTGTCCGCCTTTGTGTCCGGGGGCGTAGAATGGGGCGTGGGGGTGATTTGTGCGATCGCGCAAGGCATCTAATAGAGGCGTTTGTTGTTGAGAGTTTGCTGGTGACACGCTTAATCCTGATTTGATTATTTGGAATTATAGCAACCGCCGAGGTTTCACTGGAGGTTATTAATTGCTGAAACCCTTGCGGGCAATTCCGCGATTGTATCGACTTCTTCCTTTTTCCTTGCAATCGCCCACAAGCAACACCGTCTCAATTTCAAACTTCTCTAAAATGACTTAACATCGACTGCTTAAGTATGAAACCCAAACAGTTGAAAATCCTGGCTACTGCTTTACTTATGGTTTGTCTAGGGCTGTAGTTTCAGTTAAAGGACAAAATTATACCACAGTCTACGGCTATTTTTCAGCTTACTGTTGTGAGGAAGTTTTGGACGATCGCGCACTACTGTCACAAACTACCAAGACGCTTTAACCGATTGACCCAAAAGCTATCAAAGTTAAGCTTTAATTCAAGGTAGATTATTGAGTCGCGATCGCCCAAAATTCTATCCTAATTGAGCTTGCCAATTCATTGCATATTGTGCAATCAGCTCTGCCTGGTCAGTCCAATTAACGATTTGACGTGCTTTAATAAAGTCCACGTCGTTGCCAGAAATACAGTCATCCAGCTTGATACCCGCAAACACACCCCACTTCATACCGTGCACCAAGATAAAGAGTGCAATATCAGGGTGAATCACTAGATCGGGATTGTTAACTAAGTCTAGCGATAGCAAATCCGAATATTTCCGATAATTGTAATCCCAGGTCAGTTGCACGTACCCCCGTCCGTAAAACGGATAATAGCGCAGAGTTTTGCGGTGGTTCTCCCCTTCAGGTTCGCCCAAATAATACGATTCCTTTACGGGTTGGAAACTATCTGCAGTTTCATGTTCAACAGTTGCGAGAATGTAAGCAATTTGAGCTTTAGAAGTAATTCCTTGGCGATGAGCTTCTTTGATAATTGCCTGCACCGCTGCTTCTTTATCACCGCCTTTCCAATCAGGTAACTTTCCAGCACCCTGCTTGGCATCGAGTAAAGCTTTAGCGGTTGTTGCCCCTAACACATCCCCGCCATCAAGTTTACGGCTGGCTTTAAAACTTCTTAAGGCTTCTTGCGTTTGAGTGCCGTAAATCCCATCAACAACCTCTAAAAGATGATTAGCGCGTAAGATGGTTTGAATTTCTGCACAGAATAGTTGATCTTCCACTAACACTCCAGAGTCAATATCATCAAAAGGAATCGATTGCTTTTGGTCAATCACGTCTTGGAGTTTCAGGCCGGATGGTTGGCTGGAAACAGCACGAGACTGTGCAGAAATTAATTGTGTCAGTTTAGTTTGCGTTACAAATCCCGCAATTCCATCAACCTGCAAGCCTTGTTCAGCCTGAAATTTTCGGAGGGCGGCATCAGTTTCGGTGCCAAAGATACCATCTGTTGTAACTGAAATGCCAACGTTGGCTAAATCTTCTTGAAGTTTGCTGACTCGTTCTCCCTGCATCGGAGGTATCACCAGACGCAAATCCCCGTCTTCGTCGCTGCTATAGGGGGCTGAATCAATTCCAGGGGAAAGGAAACTCACATGAAGGTGATCGTCATGTCCATCCCAAAATTCTACCCCTGTAATTTGTGGATCGTTGAACAAAATTGTTTTAATACGCAAAATTGGATTATTGTAGAATAAATCTACCAATTCTTGAGTGCGTTGGCGAGAGTATTTACTATCGTAATAGGTGAGAGGAATTTCTTCATCAGTGTTAGCAACAAGAGCAATATCAACATCGAGTCCCTTGTCATGAGAGCTATGGCCTGGAGTTGGCCCTTCTGCTGTACTGATGTCTCCGATGCCAATGCGGGGTCTAGGATATTTTTTTACCCACTCATTACACACATATTTGAGAGCCTGAATCACTTCGGGACGACCATAGCAATTGTCTCCGTAACATTCATAGCCATCTCCATTGGCAGGCATTTGTTCAAAAAAACCTCGTGTTCCCCAACTGAATTGCTCGATTTCTTCTGCTGTAAAACCAATATGTGCCGTGCAGTGGGTATGGTTATGTTGCAAAGTTTTAGAGCGTAAGTTGCGATTGATTTCTAATACCATTGTTAATTTCCTTTTTAGAGTGTGTTTTTCTGTTGCAAGATCGCTTTTTAGGAAGGCGATATTCGCCAATGCCAATGGCAAGGTAACGGAATGGTTAACATAATGACTCCTGAGTAACAGCCGATCGCAACCACTATATCCCCGAAAACTAAATTCAGCTTTGTCGATCGTCCAAATACCTGACCAGGAATTTCTTGATGGTACCCGCCACGTGATTTATCCGTGGAATCAATCCAAAATCGAAAATCGAGAATCCTCAAGCCCCCGCATTTATCCGTGGGGTCGCCTCTAAAATCTAAAATCTAAAATCTAAAATCGATTGACCCATTTCACGCATCCTTGAGAATTGCTATAGTTCGATCGCCCAAAAACCAGCGATTTTCCCCACAGGCTGATAATTGCGATCGGCCAAAGTGCGAACAGGCTTACCCTCCGCAACATCCCAGAGTGCGATCGTCCGATCCCAGCTTCCAGAAGCCAGCATTTTACCGTCAGGGCTAAAGGCGACACTCTCAACCCAGTCCTGATGGCCGATCAAAGTTTGAATCCGTTTACCCGTCGCCACATCCCAGAGTCCGATCGTGTTGTCAAAACTCCCAGAAGCCAGAGTTTTGCCATCAGGAGTGAAGGCGATACTCAAAACCCCTTGGTGATGACCCCTCAAGCTTGCAAAAATTTGACCCGCAGCCAAATCCCACAGTATGATTTTGTTGTCAAAACTGCCAACAGCCAGAGTTTTACCATTAGGACTAAAAGCAATACTCAAAACACAATTCTTGCCATCTGTCAAAGCGCGAATCAGTTTACCCGTAACCACATCCCAAAGTTTAATAGTTTTGTCGCTACTTCCAGAAGCCAGAGTTTTACCATCGGGACTAAAGGTAAAACTCTCAACCCAACTCTGATGACCGATCAAGGTGTGAATGAGTTTACCAGTAGCCACATCCCAGAGTTTGATAGTTTTGTCGCTACTGGCAGAAGCAAGGGTTTTACCATCAGGACTAAAAGCAATCTTCAAAACCCAATTTTTATGACCCGTTAACCTGTCAATAGATTTACCAGTAGCCACATCCCAGAGTTCGATCGTGTTGTCGAAACTTGCAGAAGCGAGGGTTTTGCCATCCGAACTAAAAGCAATACTCAAAGCTCCTTTTTGAGCGCCTCTGAAAGTTTTAATAACTGTGCCCTTAGCCACATCCCAAAATTTGATACTTTGGTCGAAAGTCCCAGCAGCGAGGGTTTTACCATCGGGACTAAAAGCGACACTCCAAACAGAACGCTGTTGCTCTGCCGAGGGATCTATCTGCTGGATCTGTGCCACATCCTGAACTTGAATAATTCTGTAATACCCCAATCTGGTTTTTTGATTAAAAAGTAAATTTGCATCAATACTACGCATTTTAATTGTCGCTTTTTCTACCGATCGCCACTGCCACCCTGTCAAGCAATACGCTAATATCAATGCTAAACTACCAAAACCAGTCAATTTTATGAAAAAATTGTGGTATTTTTCTTTGCCAAATATCGCCTTAAACTCCATAGCTGATTTCCTCCCTTAACCCTGAATAATATTTAGAGGCTTCTACTTTGACCATCTAAGAGCCGCGATTTATGCGATCGCACACCTGGCGGTCTTCTGTACTAAGATTGACATTAGGATTATTGAAATAATCGCGCATCCAAAAGCAACCATGCTTTAATAAAGCATCGAGTTCTAAACCCTCCAAATTCCACAAAATCATCGTCGTATCATCGCTACCCGATGCCAAAGTCTTACCATCAGGGCTGAAACTAAGACTGCGAACTGCCGCAGTATGCCCCGGCAGAGTAGCGATCCAAGTGCCATCCGGTTTCCAGAATTTCAGCGTCTTATCGTCACCCGTCGAAGCTAATATTTTGCCATCCGGGCTAAAACTGATACTATTAGCTGCCACCCTATGCCCCGTCCACCTTTTGAGCAAAGTGCCATCTGTTTTCCAAACTTTAAGCGTGCCATCATTGCTAGCCGAGGCAAGAGTCTCACCATTTGGGCTGAAACTAACGCCATAAACCTGAGCCTCATGCTTCATAGTATTTAGCAAAGTTCCATCCATTTTCCACAGTTTGACGGTCTTATCAAGGCTTGCTGAAGCAATAGTTTTACTGTCAGGACTAAAACTAAGACTCTTAACTGAACCGCTATGTTTAGAAAGAGTATTGAGCAAGGTACCATCTGGCTTCCAAAGATTCACTGTGGTGTCATAACTTCCAGAGGCGATCGTTTGACCATCAGGGCTAAAACTAACGCTCACAACTTGAGCTTTATGACCAGAAAGCGTATTCAGCAACGTGCCATCTTGTTTCCAAAGTTTTACTTTGCTATCCAAACTACCAGAGGCGATCGTTTGACCGTCGGGGCTAAAACTAACGCTAGAAACTGGTGCTTGATGCCCAGAAAGCGTTTTAAATAAAGAAGCATCTCGTTTCCAAACTTGAGCCAAGCTATTAGCACTTCCCGAAGCCACTGTGTCCCCTTTGGGGCTAAAACTGACCCCCAAAACAATATCCGTTTGCCCCGTCAAAGTTTTACGTAAGCTATTATCCAACTTCCACAGTTCAATGCTATTATCAATGCCGGCAAAGGCAAGAGTTTGACCGTCGGGGCTAAAAGAAGGGCTCCGTCCAGTTAAAGTATTCAGTAAAGTACCATCGCGTTTCCAAACTTTAACAATATTGTCAGCACTGGATGAGACCAGTAACTGATTATCGGGGCTAAAACTAACCTTGAAAATATGAGTATTATGCTCAAAAGTTTTAACTAAAGTGCCATCGGGTTTCCAGATTTTTACCGTCTTGTCTTGACTTGATGAAGCGATAACCTCACCATCCGGGCTAAAACTAACACTCATAACCGGCGCTTTATGACCAGAAAAACTTTTCAGTAAACTGCCATCGAGTTTCCAAAGCTTGACCGTTCCATCCGCACTGCCAGAAGCAATAGTCTGTCCGTCTCGACCAAAACTAACACTACTAACCGGCCCTTTATCCTGAATGTTTTTCAACAAAGTGCCATCGCGTTTCCAAAGCTTAATTGTTCCATCAGTGCCACCCGAAGCAAACATCTGACCATCCCGCCTAAAACTCACATTAATAACCTCCCCTTTATGCTGAGAAAGAGTATTAATCAAAGTGCCATCGGATTTCCAAATTTTAATCGTCCTGTCCGCACTAGCCGAGGCAATAATTTCTCCATCCGGGCTAAAACTAATGCTATAAACTTCGTTGGTATGTCCCGAAAGAATCCTGAGTAAAGTCCCATCTAATTTCCAAAGTTTAATCGTATTGTCTGCACTAGCAGAGGCAATGATTTGATTGTCAGGACTAAAACTGATGTTATAAATAGGAGCTTTGTGACCTTTCAAGCCATTGGATTCTCTGATGCGATAAATAACGGATTGCAGGGCTGACACAACCTCCTCCTGCGTGTTTGAAGAAACCCAAACTGCCTGTTTCATTATTTTTCTGGCTTTTAAAGCTTCTATCAAAGCATCTAATTCTCTATCGGAGCTAAAAAGTTGTTCAGCCGATAGCGCTAAGCTTCTGCTTTGGGCTTGTTGATTTTGATTCCATTGATAAAAGAGAAATCCTAATGTCACAGCAAAGGCTGTAGCAATCAGGCTAATTTTTCGCCGCAGGTTGTTACGCCGGCGTCGGAGGCTGCGCTGTAAAAATTCTGCCTCTACTTCGTTAAACCAATTTTCATCATATTTGAGATGTTCGTCTAATACGTTCAGATAAGGGTTGGTATCCCAGAGAAATTCTTCTTGTTTTTCTTGGCGGCGTTTTTGGAGGCTGGGTTTGCGCTTCCAGACTTTAATCAAAGTTGCATTAACCTGGTCAAAAACGTTTTTAAAAGAGAGGAGGCTGCTGTCTATAACATTAACAAGGGGTTCTATTTTTTCTTGAAAACTAAGTGGTTTTTCTTTGCTTTTCCACTCTATAGCTGCTGGGGTGAGTCGGCGCTGCAAAATTAAATTTTCCTGATGTTCTCGTTCCCAAACTATTAGCTTTTGCCATCCTCGCATCAAGACATCATGAGCCGGTTCAACATAGCTTTTGCCTTCGGTATCTCGCCCTTTTACTAATAGACGTGCGGCACAAAATTGCTCAATGGCTGTTTGGACTCGTTGATTTTCCGGTTCGGGATAAATTAATTCTTCATCTAATACCCGCCGGCGAGCTAATTCACCACCGCCTACAGCTACCATTCGCAGCATGATGTGGCGGATGGTTTTTGCATAAGCACGATCGCTTTTAAGTAATTCGTCATATTCCGCGTCTGCTCTTTGGGTGAGACTGCGTGTAACTCCGCCCAATTCTTCATAGTCTTCTTGAGTAATTGCCCGATTATTTCTTTTCCCTTCTCTGACGTTTTTAATATAGTTAAAATAAAGTTCGCTCAGGGTGAAAGAAAGTAAAGGTAGCGCTCCGGGCATTTGTGCGACTTCATCAATTAATTGCTCTACCAAGGTGGCAGGTTCAAAATACATTACCTTAGCAGCAGCAGGATCGACAATCGCTTGGCGTAATTCTTCCCGTGTCATGGCGGGAACAACAAATCGTGATTTTTTCCAATAGGGCTTTAATGCTGTATCTCTAAATTGAGGTTCAAAATCTGAACGTAAAGTTATGACGATTCGCAAGCAATCAGGGAGAGTTTCTAAGGATTTTTCTAACCAGTTTAAAAATAATTCTTGTTCTTGGCTATCTTGGCTGAGAGTCACTAATTCTTCAAATTGGTCAATAACTAACAGCAATTTTGTGTGAGGATTAAAGTTTTTCCATGCACTGAGTTTGGATAACAAACTTTGCAAAGTTTGTCCTGCTTCCAAACTGGGAGAGCTAGTGCTAGTTTCTGGTAAGTCTTTGTCAGAAACCAACTCGTTAGAGATAAGTGATTCTGGTAAATTTTCGTTTTCTAGGGCAGAGTTTAAAGCACTGAAAGGAGACTCACCCGGACGAATAGGAGAGAGGATGCGGCAGTTGGGTTGAGTTTTTTTCAATTGGGGAAGTAATCCAGCTTTGACTAAGCTAGATTTCCCTGAACCTGATGCGCCTAGAACCACAGTTAAGGGATGTTCTGTGACGAATTCAACTAATTTTTCAGTTAAATCCTGTCGCCCAAAGAATTTGTCGCTATCTGCTTCTTCAAATGATTGTAATCCTTTGTAGGGATTGGTGTTTTCATTGAGTTTGGGAGCGGGGGGCAATTGATTAATGTCAAAACCAGGAAGAAGAAAAATATATTCGCCCTTATCATGGTGTTTTAACTGTGCAAAACCAGGGGTTTGTTTAGCTGCTATTTTGCCGAATTCTGATTGTAAATAGGCATAGAGTTCGGTTGCGGTAATCACGCCATCTTTGGTAAGGTCTGCTTCTCCCTCAAGCGCCTTGAGTAAAAGTTCTGCAAAGGGAGAGTGATTGGAACTTTCGCTTCGCTGTCCAAACCGATACAGGGAGTCGGCGGCTTTTTCATCATGCGCTGCTGAGGTAATGACTTGCTGGGCGCAGCCTGATGTGTAGCGAGCGTACCGTTCGCGATATACTTTTTGCGATCGCACTGCCTCCCGATGAACTGCCGCCCAGCGAAAAGTCCCAGCAAAGCAGCAATCCAGGATAATTAACGAATGGCGGCATGGCAGTTGGATTAAGCTATCGTGCAATCGCTGCATCGACAGCCAAGTGTCGCTATCATCTCGTTCACCATCTTGAGGAATCAAAAAGCCAGCCGGGCCTTCTGCATTGTCGAGTCCATCTAAGGCGATGCCATGTCCGGCAAAGTAGAACAAAATGCGATCGTCCGCTGCAACTTGCACTTTATTGCCATCGGGAAAAACCAGTATTTTCTCGGCAAAGCCTGCCAAGAGCTCGCTGATATTAGACAGAGTGGCATCTGTATCTAACAGTAACAAAACTTGGTATTGATACTTTTCCTCGATCAGATGGGCAAGTTGTTGAGCATCATTGGCTGCTGTTTGCAAGGGGGGAATGTTGTTAAAATAGCGATCGATACCAATCACCACTGCCAGACTGCGTTTAATCTCCGACATTCTTTAATTCCCCCGACTAATTTATTTCAAGTTTCAGTTTAATTCTGGTAAAACTGTCAACCAAAAACTAATTGCTAGTTCTTTTAAACTGATAGAGTTCTTGTTCGTTTGACTGACTCGTTGATTTTTGATTCACTGGTTGTTGCACGGGAGAACGAGGCCAGAGACCAATTAAGCCAATAGCCGCTGCGATTAAAAACGCAACTAGCCAAATTCCTAAACCTGTTATCCTTGAATTATTTTCTGTTTGAACGTTTAGCGTACCCGATCCAAATGAATGTGCACGGGTGAGATTGTTCGAGGCTGGAGAAGAACTTTCTACGGGAGTTTTGGCAAGCTGTTGTGCAACAGGTAGATGGTTGACTGTATTTTTAACCACAGGCTGAGAATTCATACTCTCTGGCTCATCCTCTACTCTTGCCGCCGCCAAAGGCTTTACTAATAACGGGCTATTGCCATTTGGACTGAGGAAAAGAGCCGCTGCCAGAGCATCTAACCCAGCCTGATGTGTAAAGTAGCTAAGATGGTCGCACGCAGTATCCGGTAATAGGATTTTGGGGGCAGGAGAGCGGTTAGCACTGACATTTTTGATGCTCGTTAAAGCAACGGCAATATCATTAGGTTGACTGAAAAATGCCAATTCTACAACTCTGTCTTTAGTTTTACCAAAAAGGTTGGTCAATAACCGCTGTAAGGGATTTGATTCCTTGTCTGGTTGAAATTCTAGAGCTTTTGAAACAATTGAGCGATCGCCCGCAATAATTGTATAGGGAACCCCTGGGTCAGGATTTTCGGCAAGTTTTTTCAGAAAAGCAGAATCCGGTCGCATTTGCTCTAGCGAGTAATCATTTGCTTCTAAAAACTCCAGTAATTGAGCAACTATTTTGGTCGGCCAAATAATTTTTGAAAGTTGATTCAACCCTATCCCAAGCGCTGTGAAAACCCAATCCTGTACTGTAGGCCAAGGAGAACCCCCATTAGGTGTCCCTAACATCACCAAGTGCTGGACAACCTGATTCCCACCTTCTCGCTCAATAAACCAGCGAGAAACCAAGCCCCCCATTGAGTGAGCCACAATATGCAACTGCTTGCCGTGATTTCCTCCCAAACCAACTGCTTGCAATCTTTGACCTAATAAGCGGCTATTTTCCTCTATGGTTGTTTGGATATTCTCGTAGTCAAAAGTCAAAACTAAGTCATAAATTTCTGCAATCTGTCGCTGTTGTCCCTCCACTTCTACTAACGTCTGTCTGACACTAGGAACCATACTTTGCGTGTCCCCTATAATCCCGTGAATGTAGAGAATGATTCGCTGGGCTTTGGCAACTCTAGCTTTAACTTGCTCTGGATTTTTTTCGTAGCTGACATCACCTTTTTCGCTGACCTCTGCTACAGCTAAAATAGGATATTCATAAGGTCTTCCCAATTTTTGATGGGCGACTTTTTCAAAGAAAATTCTGATGGACCCGTGAAGGCTGCGACTGCTAACTGTTGGTTTGGGTAAGCGTTCCAGCGTAATCTCTGTTTTGCCATCTTCTGTTCTCGCCCCTCTTCCTAATGGCAAGAAAAATTCCCCATCATAAGCAAAAGGTAATATATGCTCATTTTCCGCTAATTCTTGATTGACCAACAAGTTGAGAGGGGTTGTTGGTGTCACCGCTTCATAATCTTCTACATCACTTAACTCCAAAGCACTTAACCCTGGATCAGTGCCTCGGCTGGTTGTAAATTGGAAAGATTCACTCACGCGATTTTGTTGCCGCAAAATCGCAGGTAAAATCAAATTCCCTAAATCTCGACTCGCTTGCGGTACAGTGGTGAGATTCACTTTCGCTTTTAAAGTTGGATGAGCTTGAACTTCGACGGCACCCTGTTGTAAGGCAGTGCTGCGATTAGCCTTAATTGGTTGAGCATCTTGAGGTCGGACAATTGTAATCGTGACTTCCTTTGTCATCCAATCATCATAATTTCCTTTTGCTCTCACGGCTTCGCGAGTATTAAGTTGTGCCATCAAGGTATTCAGAGTTCCCTCTGTTTCTCCAAGAGAACGAGTCAGTTTAGGCGGCGCTAGTCCATCTTGTTTTAGCAAGCTAGCATCAAATTCTGTGGTACATACAATTAGCTTGAGAATATCCTTATATTCAGTAATGCCTTGTTCAAAATATGCGTCTGGCACTTGAAATATAATATCATCAAAGCTGGTAATACTAGAGGGATTTTCTGAATTGTTGGCGGGGAGCAATATGCTGCTATCTCTGTCAAAAAATGGAGTGTCTACGGCAAAACTTTCGGAAAGAACGATTACATTACAAAACAACTTCTTGTCACTTTTATTAGTCAGCCTTATTTGGATGTTTGGCGCTTGCCACTCCCCATTGTCATAGGCGTAATCGACACGCATCTCAGATGAGGAGATGTTTCCGTCTCTATCCCCTGGCGAAGATTCTTGCTGACCGCAAAGCAGAATTATTTCCATTTCCACTTCGTCGGTTTTAATGCGGCTAGTCGCAGGAGTGGAGAGTTGTAAAATGTTATTCCAACGGGCAATATGTTCTAAACGATAAATCACCTGTAAAGCAATTTCATCTGTGTATTCCGACTGATTTGGTTCTTCGGGGATCGGAGCAACTAAAGGCCGGTTATTATCAGGCTGTAAAATCCAATACTGACCCTGACTGACTAACAGATGGTAATCTGCATCTTTAGCTTCATTTACCTGCTGCACATACAAGGAAGGTTTGTTGCCAATTGCTGCTTTTGACAGTGCTTCTTGCAGATTTTTGATGCCTTGGACTTCACTTTCATCGCCCTTAATGTAAATTTTCAACGCTGGCAACGGCAAACTTGTCACCACGGCCCAATAGCTCTCAGTTTCTGATAAGCTGTCTTGACCGTTAATAATTTCTACTTGGCTGCGTTGTGGCAATACCTGAGTTACTCGTGCTTCGCCTAAAGCTTCTGAAAGTTGGCGCAACTTTTCGGGACTGCTGCCATAGGGGAAAAATGCTAATCGAGTATCTCCCCCATTAGAGGGTTTAGGAATTCCGTGAATAGACCCTCCATCAATTACCCAATTCCGAAGGTTTTGACTGTGAGTTAAGGTGAAGTAGTGAGGCCGTTCTTTAATAGCACCGCCCAAGAAAGGTTGGTCTAAATCCTGCCTGTCGGTTGCTTCTACTTGCGGCGACTGTTCTTTGACTTTTCCGGTCACGAGAGCATTCATATTTCTCGCTAAATCTCGATAGGTTATGTTGCCATTGGTTCGCTGTAGTGTTTGCAGCAAAAAGTAAGAGAAAGCTCCTCTAGTTTCTCCATCCTCAGTTTTGTATTCTTTCGCCAGTTCGTAGTCTCTACAGGCCGAAAACAAAATGTGTTTTCCCTTGGGCAAAATGACACCTGTTGTCTTTTTTTCTGATTCTTTAGAAGTGCTTAATATTTCCTGGATTGCTGGTGCGTCTTCGGCAAAAATAAACGTGCTTAGGGGTCGCTCTCGCGAGTCTACTAAGGCGCGGCGCACTGTTGTTTCTGCGGGTAAGTCTCTGGTGCCCGAACCGGAGTGGCAGCAGTCAAGAATGACAACAATGCGGGGTTCTTTTAGGGCTATTTTGGATATGAGGTAGGCTAGTTCTTTATCAGCTAAGTCCCGACCATTTTCTGCACGGCTGTCATAGCACACTAAAGTTTCATCTAAGCGGTCTGCCTCTAATTCCCAAAATTCCTCTGGTGATTTCTCTTGAGCGCCATGACCGGAATAGTAAAATAAGACAACATCTTCGCTGTCAGCGTTGCACAAATGCTGCTGGAAACCGCTGATAATTGCCTGACGAGTGGCATCTTGATTGAGCAGTATCCAAGGTTGGTCTGTAGGCTCTATCAGTTTCCATTCGCTATCTTGAGTAATTCGCTCTCGCAGATAAGCTTCTATAGCTTTAATATCGTTAACACAACCTTTTAAGGGAGGGACGAGAGGATTAGATGCGGGAGAATAGTTGTCAATACCAACTAACAGCGCGTAAATTTTTTTTGCCATAACTGCCTTGTTTAATTAAAGTGTTTAAATTGGTTTTAATCGTTAATAGCTAATATTTTCTAGCTATTAACGATTCTAGGAAATGGAAAAATGACACCAACTCTCACGAGCGGGAAATAAAATGTACCCAAAACCTTCCATCGGGGGGGATGCAGGTATCTTTAATCATTCCGTAGGAGTAATGCAGGAATTTACCCTTTTCATCGTTTCCGTCGGGTTCATTGCGCTCGTATCCATCGGCGAACCATTCCCCATAAGGATCGTGAACAATGAAGCCTGTGCTGTCATAGCCAACGAAGACAACGATGTGACCTTCTGGATAAGTAAAATAGCCATGTACAACTGCTGGGTTTCCACTCGCTAACCAATCTGTAACTTGTTCAATGGTGGCCGTTTCACTGTAGTTATCTTTCGCTCCATAGTCGCGCACAATTTGAGCTAGATCGTAACCACTATGCCGGCTTAATCCTTGATCTAAGGCATAGTTGTAAAGCTCATCCTCAAACTGCCCCTCACTGTGCCGACGAGGAATCTTTAGATACTCCAAACACATCGCTATTGAAGTAACATTGCAAGAACCATCAGGGTTCATTTCATTATCTCTCTGAGATTTGTAAGGAACCGGCAATTTAACTTCATCGCGTTTTGGATAAATTCTGGTAGTGCCTTCAAAAACTTCGGCGTGTTCTCCAAAAATATATCCAGTCCAAGTATTCTCAACAGGAGTATCAGCTAAGGTGATTTTTAAATGACCGCGCTCAACTTCAAATGATGCAACTCTGAGGGTGACGCCGACTTTGAGATTGTGTTTTTCTGCCGGCAATAAAGCATCGGATTGCAACGGTTTATTTTTAAGGAGAGTATCTTGGATAATTTTAACCTGAATTGAGGGAACCCCTTCCGCTCCTCGCGTTGCTACTTTATCAACTTCGAGGAGTTCGGTAGCTGTTCGTTTTCCCAAAAATCCTGGTTCATAGCAGCGATTTAGTTTTTGGAAGCGTTTTAAAACAGCAATAGAAACAGGGCCAAAGATATCTTCTACTGTGGGAGAGAGTAGCCCTTGAGCGATCAGAAGCTCTTGGATTTCCAGGCTTAACTCTCGATCGGCTACTATTTTGCTGACATCGTATTTGATATTTGTCTCGACAAAATCTTGGAGATGCATTTTTTATGCCCCTTTATGCCTCGGGTTTCCTTGTTGCATAGACCGAAACAGATTTGGATTGGGAGAAACTTTTTGCTTAATCCTAAAAATCTGTGACAGCGTAGGTTTAATAGTAGGAGAATAATTCCCAAAAAGTTCCTAGCTTTTAGTTGAGTCTTAAATTAGCCAAAAGGCCAGCTCGCCACTGGCCGTAAGTACAGGACAGAACCTGTACTTTTGGCTAGGTGTCGTGCAAAACCACAGGCTGGCAAGGCTTTTCGGAGGGCGATCGATTGGGCGATTTGAGATTTGAGATTTGAGATTTTAGAATTGCTCCCACGGGCTGTAGCGATCGCACGTGATGAGTACGCTACGCTTTTTTCAAGGGTTCACGGCCTGTACCGGGGGCCTGTGCCCAAATTGCATTCCGTCAGCATAAAAAATCAAATACAAATAAACCCGGTTGCTGTCATCTACTCCAAACAGCCGATATAAAATGCAGCTAAATTCCACTTAAAACAAATTTTCACTATTTAGATAGATGTCGTATTTTTAGTTTTTTATCTACGCTGATTGTATCGAGTTATTAATAGAATTGCCGTGATTTTTCCCAACCCTAGTCCGTTTCCAGGCCCCCAGATTCCCAGTACCGAACCGGGGCTGCCGACTATACCCGCATCGCCACCAGTGCCGGGCCCCGTACCCGAACCGATTCCCGGCCTTGTACCGGAACCGGTACCTGCGCCAATTCCCCAGCCAATTCCCGAACCGGTGCCGGAAACTGTACCCTCTCCAATTCCTCAAACAGTGCCGGAACCTATTCCTCAGACAATCCCTGAACCGGTGTAAATTATGTTTTAGTCGATCGCGAAATTTAAGATTGTTTGTCAGGCCGATCGCAAGAACCGGTTTCTCCAAAGTCCCCAATATTTTTGTGGAATATCAGACTTGAAAAAACTCGGTTTTTGCCTAAATTATCAATTAATTGAAGTTGAGCGCATTCTCTTTACAAAGGTCAACAGCACCCAAATCAGTGGATTTGCCGTCCGAGTATTCGGCCCTGACATCGAAAATACAGCCCGCATCCGAGCCGCCGTAGTCAGCTTGATCCCACTTAAAATCTGCCTTTCCCCGATCGGGAATCGGGGCCTCTAGCTCGTTTTCTCCCCAAGTATCCTTATCGGGAGGAGACATATAGACGGCTGTCATCGTCTTGCCGCTGTTGTTAACCACCGAAACTTTGACCATCTGAGCGAAAACGCTAGCTGCTGTCAGCGCTAACAGGGGCAGCGACAGCCCCACAGCGATCGTTACTTTGCTTAACAAGTTGTTAAGCATTTAGCCATCTACCTCAAGTTAGATATTTATTCAAGCTTAGCTGTGGAAGTTAGAACACACACGTCAGATATATTGCTGATACTTATGATATTTTGAAACAGTGATATGTTTCTAAATAGCTATGCTTACTGCCGGAATTGTCGGACTGCCTAATGTTGGCAAATCTACTTTGTTTAATGCTCTGGTTGCTAATGCCAAGGCGACTGCTGCTAATTTTCCTTTCTGTACGATCGAGCCAAATACGGGTATCGTGGCAGTGCCAGACGAACGGTTGAAGGTGCTGAGCAATATTTGCAATTCCGCGCAAACTGTGCCGACGCGGATGGAATTTGTGGATATTGCGGGTTTAGTAAAGGGGGCGAGTCAGGGAGAAGGACTGGGAAATCAGTTTTTGTCTCACATCCGGGCTGTGGATGCGATCGTCCACGTTGTCCGCTGTTTTGACAATGACGATATTATTCACGTTGCGGGTTCTGTCGATCCCCAGCGAGATATTGACATTATCAATCTCGAATTAATTCTAGCAGACTTAGCTCAAATTGAACGCAGGCTCGATCGCACTCGCAAGCTAGCCCGCAACAATAAGGAAGCTCAGGCCGAAGTGGATGTACTCGAAAAATTAGTCGCGGTTTTGAATGCGGGGAAACCGGCGCGGCAGTACAATTTCACAGATGAAGAAGCTCAATTAGTTAAAGGTTTGGAATTACTGACCAACAAACCAATTATCTATGCTGCTAACGTATCGGATGACGATTTAGCAACGGGAAATAGCTATGTCGAACAAGTGCGGGAAGTAGCAGAAGCAGAAAATGCTAAGGTTGTCATAGTTTCGGCGCAAGTTGAGTCAGAATTGGTGGAGTTATCTGAGGAAGAACGAACGGATTTCCTAGAATCTCTGGGGGTAAAAGAAGGTGGCTTGAAATCTCTGATTCGAGCTACTTACGAATTATTGGGTTTGCGGACTTATTTTACTAGCGGCCCGAAAGAAACTCGCGCTTGGACGATTATCGCGGGAATGTTAGCACCGCAAGCTGCAGGGGTTATTCACTCGGATTTTGAACGGGGTTTCATCCGGGCCGAAACTGTAGCATATGAAGATTTGGTTGCTACGGGCGCGATGAATGCGGCGAAGGAAAAAGGCTTAGTTCGCAGTGAAGGAAAAGAGTATGTTGTACAAGAGGGGGATGTGCTGTTGTTCCGATTTAATGTTTAGCTTTTTTAAGGAGATTGCCACATGAAAATCGACATCTTTTCGCTGGCAATTGCTTGGGTGGTAACTTCAGTGAGCTTTTTTATAATTTCCAAGCTGCCCATCGGGGTAGATATTGACAGTTTTGGAAAAGCGATGATTTCGGCGGCGGTTTTTGGATTGCTGAATGCTTTTGTGCGGCCTATTTTTGTTGGAAATGTTGAACCCTTTGCGTTGCCAACTTATAGCTTGTTTGCGATTGTTATCAACGCTGCTATGTTTGGATTGGCGGCTTGGCTAGTCGAAGGATTTCGGTTGCGGTGGGGAATTTGGAGTGCTTTGCTGGGGGCGATCGCCCTCGGTTTTATTAACTCTCTTCTCTATGACGTGTTGGATAAGCTGCCAAATGTACGGTAGATCAAGGTAACGCGCGGGCGGAAGGAAGGGGCGGGTTTATTCATCCTGTTAGTTATCGCCAATATTTCAGGTGAAACCCGCCCCGACGGCAAATATTTTAGGTGTAATTCTCCCATATCAGGTATTTATTTTTTGGTATGGGTTGAGTTATTAGCCTTCACAGTAGTCGATAAATTTGTCGGGAACTAGGCGCAATTCGCCCGATCGAAATCGCTCGATCGGCATCCAAAATGCAGTATGTTCCCCATCTCCGTCTGCAAAATCCAGACTATCCAATTCATAAAATTTGGAATCGACAAAATCGCACTGGTATAGTTGTATTAATTCATGTCCGGCTTTGCCATTATAAACAAACAAGTTTTCTAAACAAGCCAAATATTTGATATTTGTTAACTCGGCTTGAATTTCTTCTTGAAACTCTCTTCGCAAAGCGTCGATGCTGTGTTCTCCAAATTCTATGCCACCGCCCAAAGCGCGGTAGAATGTTTCTTGTTTTACCGGATCTTCGCATTCGGACACGAAGATGCGATCGCCAGATCGAATCAATCCTAAAACAATGACCCGAATTTTACCTTGCATAATATAGCCATCAGTCATTAGTCATCAGTCATTAGTTATCAGTTAACTGGTTCCTAGGCTCTGCCTAGGAATCAATGTCCAGAGGCTCTGCCTCGCTTTCGGAGCAGCTTTCATAGGAGGCAGAGCCTCCGGATATGTGTTACCAGGCAGAGCCTAGTAACGAGTAGAATCCGCCCCTAATGAGTAATCACTAATGACTAATTATCAGCAGCAAAACCCTCTCTGCTCCTCCTATTTTCAATTGGCCAGTCTATATTTTCACCGCCGATAATTAGTTTTTCAATCGTTACGAATTCTTTACTGAGTTGCTGGAAAACATTAATCAAAACGTCGAGCCCAATTGCATCGCTAGTACCCAAATCAAACCAGCAGCGAGCCCAAGAACCTTGATACTCCATTTCTCCCATATTGTGCATCAAAGCCATCATGCTTTGGTCGGCTAGATTAACATCATAATTCATATCACTGATGTCTAAGCCTTCATCTTGAACTTGCAAATTTTCCGCATTAAATCCTCCGAGTTTTCCCAAGAAAAACCAAGAGTCAAACACTTCTTCAACATACTGTTTTTCACCGTTTGAAGGCACGTTGCTGAACTTCAGCCAAATCCAGAGGTCAAAGGGGTTAAACTCGCGAAACTCTACTTGCATCAATTTTATCAAAGAAAAGGAATGGAATTGCAGGAATGGGATTGCGGGAGAGAGGAAAAGTGGGACAGAGGGAGACAGGGAAAATTTTCCTCCTGACTCCTGACTTCTGACTTCCCCTCTGACTCTTTTTATAGTGGTGGTAAGGCGGCCGGCCCCCAGACTCCATCTGCATCTCTAATTTTATCGCGCATCGGGTCACAGTCGCGAGATTTGCTGTCGAGACGGTTGCGGGTTCTGCACTGCTGAAAGAAGATTTCGGCTACTAAACTGCGGGGCAGTTGGTCGGGTTTTGCTAAGGCTGCGTCGAAGTTTTTTCGGGCTTCATCAAGTAAGGCTTTGTTGCTGTCTTTCCCTTGGGATTGGGAAAACAAGATTTGTGCTTTTAGATAGAGAACTTCTGGATTGTTGGGCGTTTCTGCTAGGGATTTGTTGGCAAACTCTAAAGCGCGATCGTACTTTTTCAAGTCTCGATAGCCTACTGCCATGCCGCGATAAGCTAAGTAGCGGGGAGAGGCTTTTTGTTCGAGTCTTTGAATTGCTTCGTTGGGGTTGGAAAAGGGCAGGTTTGTGGCTAGCATTAAGTCCATGTAGCCTTTGATCAGGTTGAGTTCTGGGTCGTTGGGCGCTATTTTCTCGGCGGCCTCTAGGTATTGAAATACTACTCGCAATTTACTCAAAGCTTGGGGCGCGCCTTTGGCTGTTCCTTCTTTGGCTATAATGTTCGCCCCTTCTAGAAAGTGACCTGCTGCTGTGTAAATATTGCCGCGCAATGGATTAGTTTTAGTCAAATTTTCGCCGACTTCGCGGGTTTTTTGCGCGTAGGAATTCATCGAGTTGAAGTCTTTTTCGATGTAGGATAGGGATGCGGCCATCGCATAGGCTAGCGGCTCGTTTGGTTCGGCTGATAGTGCTTGTTGAACTTGAGTTTTTGCTTGTTTGTAGTTTCCTTGCTGAAACATTGTTTTGAAAGCGGTTTCGGTGTTGGGCCCGATCGCCTGCGGGTTGCTGCTGCGAAAGGGATCGCCCGCTACTGCTGAGTTAATGCAGATGCTGAGGGCGATCGCTCCTGCACAGGCGATCGCCCGCACTGTCTGTTTAGAACTTAACATTTGCTTGCCCACCGATGCTAAAGGGGTTTTCGTCATCGTCAATTCTCTCAATGTAATATACTCTAAACTAGAAACAAGAGAGTTAAATTCTCAGACTATCGGGCCGCGGTCAAAAAAAGAGTGAAATTTGCTTGATTTTTTCTAGCTGTTGCGGTATATTTTAATAATGGCAGTGTGACTTTAAGTATATAGACGCACAGATTTCCATTATTAAAATATACCATCAAAAAACTCAAAAAGCAAACACCAATCCTGAAAAAAAAAGGAAATTTTTTGTTAAGATTTATGTAAAATAATTGTGGGCGAGCGGCCCCAGCCAAAAACAGCCTTAACTGTCAATAGCACAACCCGAAGTTCCCCGATCCAACAATAACTATTTTTCTGATTGTTAACTGTAGACTGTTGAGTGTTAACAACTGCCAACTACCAACTGCCAACTACCAACTGCCAACTACCAACTGCCAACTAACAACTGCCGTTAATGCTTTATCTAAAAAACTTAGTATATCATCCTACCGCCTGTCCGAATCCTATTCTGAAAAATATTAACTTAGAACTGCCATCGCAGCAAATGGGGCTGATTGTGGGTCGCAGCGGTTCAGGCAAAAGTACGCTATTAGAAATATTAGCAGGTTTAGCCGAAAAAACTAGCGGCGACATCCGTTGGCGGGAACAAGAATTAACACCAGAACACTTGCAACAGCTAGGAGGGTTAGTGTTTCAGTTTCCAGAAAGGCATTTTTGCGGTGGCACAATTTTAGAAGAATTGCGGTTGGGGCATCCTGAATTGGGACAAGAACAAATTAACTCAGCAATGGCAGAAGTGGGGCTCGGACATTTGCCGCTGCGCGCTTCCCCTCACGCTTTAAGCGGCGGACAACAGCGCAGGGTAGCCCTGGCAGTGCAGCTAATTCGGCAGCCGCATTTGCTACTTTTGGACGAACCGACGGCGGGTTTGGATTGGTCGATGCGGCGGCAGTTGGTAAGCTTGTTGAGTAAGTTGAAAAGTCACTGGACTTTGTTGATTGTTACTCACGATGCTAGCGATTTGTTGAGCGTTGCTGACCGATTTTGGACTCTAAACCACGGGGATTTGCAGGAGGTCGATCGGGCTAAATTAGAAGCTAAGGAAACAAGTTGCGTTTGATTTTTATGGCGTTTCCAATGGTTTCCCGGCGAATAGAATTCGCGTCTAAATCAATTGGCAGCGAATAAAATTCGCGTCTACACAAACAAAGTCCGCCTGCGCGGACTGAAGAAATTATCGGCGAATAAAATTCGCGACTACACAAACAAAGTCCGCCTGCGCGGACTCAAAGAAAAGAGTGGAAATAGAATCTGATGAATGAGATTAAAATGTCTGTGTTGCCCCAGATGAACGAGTTGTGGCAAAAAACGCTGAATTGGCAGCCGGATGAGTCGCAGCAACAACAATTTCAGCGGCTTTACGAGTTAATTGTCGAGGGAAATCGCTCCTTGAATTTAACTCGAATTACTGAGCCGATGGAGTTTTGGGAAAAACATTTGTGGGATTCTCTGCGGGGAATTGCGAGACTGCTGCCAGCTAATCACAATTCGGCGGAAAATCCAGAATTGGCCGCCGAGTCGGTGCAGAAAGCGATCGATATCGGGACAGGAGGGGGTTTTCCTGGTCTGCCAATTGCGATCGCCCTGCCGCAACTATCAGTTACTTTGCTCGATTCTACACGCAAAAAAATTACTTTTTTGGAAACAGTTGTGCCGTCTTTAGGGATAGAAAATGCGGCGACTTTGTTGGGCAGAGCCGATGAAATTGCCAGAGCGCCACAGCACAAACAAGCTTACGATTTAGCCGTTCTCCGAGCAGTGGGAGCCGCTCCTCTCTGCGCTAAATGCGCGCTGCCTCTGCTGAAAAATGGCGGTTTGGCTGTACTTTACCGTGGAAATTGGACGGTGGAGGAAGAGACGGAGTTGCAAAGGGCGATCGAGCATTTGGGTGGCACAGTTGAGTCAGTAGAAGCATTCACAACGCCGACGAGTCAGGGTGCGCGGCACTGCGTTTACTTGCGGAAAGTTGTACAGCAGTTCGAGCGTCCCGTGCGCTAGTAGGGACACGGCACTGCCCGTTAGTGTCAACTTAATGTCAAAAGTAGTATTAGTATACCGTCTACCGATTAGGTCCCGATCCCCCCTAACCCCCCTTAATAAGGGGGGGACAAGAAATATTCTCAAAGTCAACCCCTACTCCCCTTATTAAGGGGGATTTAGGGGGATCGAGACTGGGCTAAAAGCGAGATTTCTCAGGGGTTTCAGTCTTAAGTTGACACGAAGAAGGGCACGGCGCCGTCTGCTTTATTTCATCTAATTGAAAACTACCCGATCGCCTTTTCGTAGCGCTGGTTAATTTCCGCCCAGTTAACCACATTCCACCAGGCTTTCAAATAGTCGCCGCGCAAATTTTGGTATTTGAGATAATAAGCGTGTTCCCAAACATCGTTGCCCATAATTGGATAATTTCCCTGCATGAAAGGAGTGTCTTGATTGGGAGTAGTTGCAATCTCAAGTTTGCCGGCTTTTGTGCGGACTAGCCAAACCCAACCACTGCCAAAACGCTTTGTACCTGCATCATTGAATTTTTCTTTAAAAGCGTCAAAACTGCCGAAAGTTTGCTTAATTGCTGTGGCAATTTCCCCTGTGGGTTCGCCACCACCATTGGGACTCATGATTTTCCAATACATATTGTGATTTAAGTGTGCGCCGCCGTTATTGCGAACAGCCGTGCGAATATCTTCCGGCACTTTACTCAAGTCTCGCAGCATATTTTCCGCACTCACGTTTTTTAGTTGCGGGTATTTGCTGATAGCCTCGTTGAGGTTTTTAATGTAAGCGGCGTGGTGTTTGTCGTGGTGAAATTGCATTGTCCGCGCATCGATGTGCGGTTCTAAAGCATTGTATTCGTAGGGCAGAGGTGGCAGTGTAAAAGGCCCCGGAGTTTGGGCTATTTTTGGGCTTTCTGCAGTTGGACTTGGTTGCGTTAAATTATTCCCTGATGCTTGGCAAGCACCTCCGGTAATAGCTCCGACGCTGGCAGTCAGCAAATACAAGAAATCTCGGCGTTTGAGAGTCATAAAAAGTACCTAAGTGAATTATTAACTGTTTTATCTCAGATTGAAGCAAAATGGGAGTGAGTTGAGAAAAAAAGTTGTATCGCCCGAATGGATGAGACGGATGGGCGATGGTTGTGAGAGTTTCTCAAGTCTACGCTAATGGTGTGTGCGTAAGTAAATCTCGCGTGCTCCGGCTAACCAACCCGGTTTCTCTGTCGAAACCGGGTTTTTTTGCGATTATTCTTGGGACAAACGCTGGATGGCTTCGCCTCCAAAAAGCCGATCGGCTGCTTGGAGAATACCGGGAATTTTAGCAGCGTGGGGACTGTGGGCTAGGCAGCGGCGCAAGTCTAATTCATGGAGGCGATGGCGTTCCGCCCCGCAAGCTACGGCTTTTTGGCCGGGGAACCAGTGGCCCGCATTACCTAAAAGGTTGTAGCGCATCTTGCAATAGTCGATCGTATCGTAAGCCTGCGCCAAATTCCACAGCCACAGAATCACATAAATATTAATACCTCCGGGAGTATTTTCGATAGTTGGTAAACCGACGTGCCAAGTCTTAAACCAATCTTCTCCTAATTTATCAATTGCTGCTTTTTCTAATTTTTCTAATATCGGTGGCAATATTTCATCGGCTCTATCTAACAATTCTACAGTTTTCAGATGCTCGTTAAAATCTTCAGGTTTTGCTGCGCCCAAACTCAAAGTGTGTACTTGCGGATGCGACAAACAAAACAAATCATTAAACACCATCGGACTCAACGGAGAACACAAGTCTACCAATTTTTGCGGCGGGCTGTAAAGTTGACCGCCTTTGTCGGAAGGACTGATAATAAAAACGCCCATATCGTGACGTTTAGCAGCTTCAATAGCTGGCCAATTACTTTGATTGATGTAGTACCAGTGCAAGTTAAGATAATCAAATTGATTAGTTTCAATTGTTTTGACAATCACATCCGTCGGGCCGTGAGTGGAAAAACCAATAAACCTAACTTTCCCTTCTGCTTGCAACTTTCTCGCCACATCCATGCAGCCGCCCGGACGCATAGAATCCTCTAGCAATTCCCACGTATTAATGCCGTGCAGCGACAGTAAATCCACGTATTCTAGTTGCAAATAAGCTAAGGATTTATCAAAGTCTTCGCGGAAGTCTTGCGAGTTTGGTTTGGGGCTAACTTTCGTTTGCACTATCAACTTTTCGCGGGGAAATTTCGGGAAAATCCACCCCAGTTGCATTTCGGAAGTGCCGTAACCGCGAGCTGTTTCTATGTGATTTATGCCACATTCAATCGAGTAGCTAATCGTCGCTTCTAGATTTTGTTGATTGTCTGAGGGAATTTCATTGGCTGGCACGTCTTGCCATTTATACTGATATCTCATGCCACCGCAGGAAAAGACGGGCATGGATAATTCTGTGCGACCGAATCTGCGATATTGCATCATAAACAGTTGACAGTTGACAGTTGACAGTTGACAGTTGACAGTTGACAGTTGACAGATGAATCGCGTGGTTTTTAGGATGGAGATTTATAAACCACCCTAAAAATATTCCTCCGTCATACAGGAGTTTAAACCCCTGAATTTTGACAATCAAAGTCAAGGTAAGCCCAAGTGCATTTAAATTGTATAGTCAAATTTAAGAAAAGTCTTGTGGGGAGTAGGGGTTGGACCAGAAAGCCCGCCCTAAAAATACAATTTAGATGCCCTACAGCTTAACTCCCATATTGCAGCATTCTCCTGAACAGGCAAGATGCCTGTTCCACAAAGAGTTTTTGACCGCCAGTGGGCAGTTTTGACTATTTAGAAATCTCCCGTACTACGGGTTTTCCGTCTTGGATTTCCCCGACTAAAACCAAATCGGTACAGTCTACAAACAAACCATTTTCTAACACACCGGGAATGTTATTCAAGCTTTTTTCCATTTCTCCGGGGTTGGCAATGTCATCAAATTTGACATCTATTACCATATTACCTTGATCGGTAATTACGGGGCCTGCTTTTTTCACACCCATGCGGAGTTCGGGTTGGCCACCCAATTTTTCAATGGCGCGCATCACTGGTGTTAATGCCATCGGTATAACTTCGATGGGCACGCGAAAAGTCGAACCCAATTTATCTACGATTTTGGAACTGTCAACTACTACAATAAATTGAGTGGCGAGGTAATCGACTACTTTTTCGCGGGTGTGGGCTGCGCCGCCACCTTTAATTAAGTTGAGGTGGGGATCTACTTCATCAGCGCCGTCAATAGCCACATCAATTCTGTCAATTTCATCTAGTGTTGTCAGGGGTACTCCGTACTGTTTGGCTAACACTTCTGATTGAAAAGATGTCGGAACTCCTTTGATGTCTTTGAGTTGACCGGATTTTATGCGATCGCCCAATGCTTGAATAGTATAAGCTGTAGTTGACCCGGTGCCGAGTCCGACAATCATACCAGATTTTACGCGATCGGCTGCAGCAAAGCCGACTTGCTGTTTCATCAATTTTACGGGATCTTGTTCTGTGGTCATGTTCGGTACTCCTTAATAGTTTTAAGATTATACCATTTATTATGGATTTATTTAACCGCAGAGAGCGCAGAGAACGCAGAGAGGAAGAAGAAGAAGAGAGGGAACTCGCAAATTATTTCAAGTGGGAACTTCTCTCTTTTTTCTCTGCGCCCTCTGCGTCCTCTGCGGTTAAATAAAAAAAATCTAGTTCACAAATCGGTGGATAATTGCCACAATGAAAATCGGCTTTCTCGATACCTACACTTGGGATTACAATATTGAAACTCCTTACTGCAAACCTTTGGGTGGCACTCAGTCGGCTATTTGTTACTTAGCTGAGGCGTTGGCTGCACAGGGAAATGAGGTATTTTTGCTCAACAATACTTCCGAGTCGGGGATGTGGCGCGGCGTTGATTGCAGGCGCAGGGTGGGGGACAAATCTAATTTAGAATTGCTGCGATCGCTCGATTTTTTAGTTATAGTCAATATAGTCGGCAAAGCGCTGGAAATCAAACCGCTTTTGGGGCATCGAACTAAGTTAATTTTGTGGATTCATAACGAACCGGGCTTTGTATTCCTCGAAAATTTTAAGAATGAGCGAGAAATCAATGCTTGCGATGCCTTTGTATTTGTCAGCGACTGGCAGCGCGAGCAATTTCATCGGCGCTTTGGGATTGACTCTAATCGCAGTTGTGTTTTAAGAAATGCGATCGCACCTTGTTTTGCTAACATTTTCGACGATAATATTTCTATCCTCTCTCATAAATCTCGACCGCCCATTCTAGCTTACACCAGCACTCCATTTCGCGGACTCGATATTTTGTTAAAAGTCTTTCCCGAAATTCGTCAAGCTGTCCCCGGAACCAGATTAAAAGTATTTTCAAGCATGAAAGTACACCAAATAGACGACAATGATAACCAGCTTTTTTTCGGTCAACTTTACCGCCAGTGTCAGGAAACAGAAGGCGTGGAGTACGTCGGTTCCGTACCGCAACCCGAACTCGTCCGGCAACTGCGTTCAGTGGCGGTTTTAGCTTACCCGAATACCTATTTGGAAACCTCATCTATTGCCGTGATGGAGGCGATGGCCTGCGGTTGCCGGATTGTGACGAGTGAATTGGCAGCTTTGCCGGAAACAACTGCTGGCTTTGCCCGTCTAGTTTCAATGTCAGGCGTGGAAAATTTTGCATCGATAACTAATTGGAAGCGGGCGGGCAACGCAGATTGGGAGGGATATACAAGGCGGTTTTTAGAGGCGATAGTCGGAGTTTTAAATGAGAACCTGGGTGCGGGCAGCGCCACTGCTGAAAATCATTTAAGACAGCAGGTAGAATATATAAATCAAGGGTGTACTTGGTCTGTACGTTCCCGAAAGTGGGTAGAATGGCTGAATAGTATTAGTGTAAAACCTGTAAGAGTGGCAGAGCAAATGATCGGGAATTCTTTAGTAGGTTTAGAGGCAGTGAGAGATTATTTTCAAAAGGGAAATTGGCGGAAAGATCAGGGTGATCTCGGTGGCGCTATCGAGAATTATCAGAAAGCTTTAGAGTTTAATCCAGGAGATGCAGAAGTTCATAAAAAGTTGGCGGAAGTTTATGTTTTGCAAGGAGAATTTGAAAAGGCGATCGCCTCTTGTAATGTCGCTCTTCAATTTCAACCCACTTTTGCTCCTGCTTACTTGACAATGGGCAATGCCCTGCACAGTCAAGACAAACTGGAAATGGCAATTCAAGCTTACTTGCAAGCTTTAAAAATTCAGCCGGAATTTGCCGAAGCTAGCGCGAATCTCGGCAGTATGTATTACAAGTTAGGGCAATTGGAAGAGGCTGCCAGTTATTACCAAAAAGCTCTGGTAATTAATCCTCAATTGTCTTCGGTAAATATGATGCTGGGCAGCGTTTTGCAGCAGCAAGGAAACTTAGATGCAGCAATTAGTTGCTATCAAAAAGTGCTGCATCTGCAACCGGGAGATGCCAGCGCTGCTGAGAAATTAGCGAGTTTAATCGCACAAAAAGAGCGGCAAACTACTGACAGCAACTTTATCGAATTAGAAACAGAATCAGGGGAATCGCAACCAGTATCTGTCAACAAAGATGAAGGCTACGGCTTGCAGCCTTCGAGTATCAATTTGCCGGCAGCGCCCACCACTCAGACTTTAAATACTCCGTTTACCAACCCCGCTGAACTTTCCGAAGAAGTTACCTCGCTCAATGTTCCAGATAGCGGACAAGTTGCCAATTTTCAAGAAGTAGAACCGTACAATAAACTCGCAGAAAACTTTTTAGTTCAAGGTAAAATTAAAGAGGCGATCGCAGCTTGTCAGCAAGCGCTAAAAATTCGACCGGATTTCATCTACGCTTACGTCACTTTAGGCAATGCCTTGCAAGCAGGAGGCAAAACTGAAGCTGCAATTCGATCGTATTCTCAAGCCCTAGTATTGCAGCCAAATTTTGCGGAAGTGCGCGCCAATATCGGCAGTATGTATTTCAAAATGGGGCGTTTGGAAGAAGCGATCGCCCATTACCAGCAAGCCATCGCCCTGAGTCCCGATTTAGCGGGAGCTCACTGGAATTTAGGGAAAGTATATCACCAACACGGCAACATCGAAGCAGCGATCGCCTGTTTTAAAAGAACATCCGAACTCAACCCGCAGCTAGTCGGTGCAGACTTCCACTTTAACTTAGGTAATCGACTTTTGGGCCAAGGAAAGCGCGACGAAGCCATCGAATGCTACGAAAAAGCGCTCGCCATTAAACCGGATTGGGCCGAAGCTTACGGTAACATCGGCAGCGCGCGATCGCAACAAGGAAATCTCGACGCCGCCATCGCTTACTATCAGAAAGCTGTAGCTTTAAAGCCACATTTAGAAGTTTTGCACTTCAATATAGCCAACTCTTTTTTACAGCAAAACAAGTACGATGAAGCGATTACTAATTATCAAAACACTCTGAAAGTTAAGCCCGACTGGCCGGAAGTTCACGCTAACCTCGGCAATTGTTTTTCCATGCAGGGGCGGCTGGAAGAAGCTGTAGCCAGCTATCAGCAAGCTTTGGCATTAAAACCGAATTGGGCAGAGGTTTACTGCCGGATGGGACACATTCAAAAACAAGATAAGCCGTTGGAGGCGATCGCCCATTTTGAAAAGGCGATCGAATGCAACCCCAAATTTAGCGAAGCCTACCAACAACTGTGCGACTTGCTAAGCCATTCCACCAACCTCGCCGGAGCCCGCAGCGTAGCCGACAAATACTGCGAAAACTGCGGCGATGTCGCCCCAGTCATGTCAGCTACAGCCTACGTCTTTTCCTACCTGCAATCAGGTGTCAGCAAACAGGCAATTCAGAAACTCGAAGAAATCGAAAAACTCTGCTACGAAAAGGTCGAAACCTTTAGCGGGATCGAACTAAAACTGCTCTACGAAATCTTCCTGTTTGCAGTTTCTCACCTGCGAGACAACCGCGAAAAGAATGCCAGTTTCTACAGACTCATTGCCAAAGAATACTACCAAAAAGCCGTTCCTAAGCGCCAGGAAATTAACAGAAGCAACCTAGCCAAGTACCAAACAAAAGAACAGCGTCCTTTAAAAATCGGCTTCCTTTCCAAACACTTTCGCCGCCACTCAGTAGGCTGGTGCAGCGAAGCTTTAATTCGCGAATTAAGCCACATCACCCCCCACGTTCACCTTTACGTCACCGGGAAACTCCACCGAGATGAGGTTACGCAGCGGTTTGAAGACATGGCGGGCAAGTTTTACTGGCCTAAAAAATATCCAAACGGCTTTGCTGATGGCGGTGAAATCTTCGCCGAAGTAGCGCAAGACAACTTGGATGTTTTGATAGACTTAGACTCGATGACAGTCCCAACAAATGTCGAAGTGCTGTATCAATATCCTGCGGGAATTTGCGTTTCTTGGCTGGGATTCGACGCACCCTACATTTCAGATAATCACTACTTTCTGTGCGACGAACACACTCACCCCCCTGGTGTTGAAAAAAATTACTTAGAACAGTTAGTAAGATTGCCTGGTGGTTCGGTAGCAATTGGCGCACTGCAAAGCATTCCTGTGAATCGAGAGGCGATTAGAAATGCTCTCGGAATTGGCTTAGATCAAATGACTTATCTGTGCGTTGCGCCAGGGAGAAAAACCAATCCAGAAATGGTACGAGCTCAAGTTACAATTCTGAAGGAAGTACCAGATAGTGTGTTAATCCGCAAAGGTCAAGGCGACCCCGATGTTATTCACAGCACTTACCGCCAAGAATGCGAAATTCAGGGAGTAGATTTTGCTCGGATTAAGTTTATAGGGCAAACCCGAAGTGAAGAAGAACATCGGGCTATTTATTATGTAGCCGACGTGCTTTTAGATTCCTATCCTTACAACGGCGGGACTCACAATTTAGAGGCTTTGTGGGCGAATTTGCCAGTGGTAACTCGATCGGGCGACCAATATCTTTCGCGGATGGGTTACGCTTTTCTGAAAAGTGCAAATCTTGATGTTGGTGCGGCGTGGAGTTGGGAGGAATACACGCAGTGGGGAGTTAAGTTTGGCCGCGATACGGGTTTCAGAAATGCGGTGAAAGAGCATTTAGTAAAATCTAAGCAGCCAGAACATCTCGCACCTTTGTGGAATCCTAAAAAGTTGGCTGAGGATATGTATGAAGTGTTTCAAAAACTGTTAGCTAAATAGGTGGGGCATTGGGCATTGGGCATTGGGCATTGGGCATTGGGCATTGGCATAGCAATCCCTCATCATTAGTGAACTCCTTTCTTACTCTCTTCTCTTCCTCTGTGCCCTCTGCGCCCTCTGCGGTTCAATAAAAAAAGAGATATCAGGTAGAGAAAAACGATTTCTGGATATTTTTACCCAACGCCCAGTAAAGTTTTGTAAAAAAATCCGTGAAAATGCGTAAAAATTCTGCGCCGAGTCTGATTAATACATAGCTGATTCATAGTACCGCGATCGCACTAACTTTATGCCAGTTAGGGCGATCGTTTTTTTAGTAATACCAGTTTCAAACAAGAATGCAACTGTAGACAAGCTCCCAACCAGCAGCTTCATCAGTAATTCCCAAATCAAAAATCAAAAATCAAAAATCAAAAATAACCTGATTACTCACTAATCGCCACTCGATCGCGCCCGCCCGACTTAGCTCGATACAATGCCTTATCCGCAGCTTCAATCAACATTTTTGGGGAATTTTGACTTTGCGAAACGGTCGCAACTCCCAAGCTGAGAGTCACAGAATCACTGACAACAGACTTAATGTGGGGAATTGCCAAGGCTTTGACGCGGCTGCGGATTCCCTCCGCAACCGCCTGTGCAGCCACGACATCCGTATTTGGCAAAATTACCGCAAATTCCTCGCCGCCGTACCTAGCAGCCAAATAAAGGCGTTCTGCGGGTGCGTTTGTGCAAGCCTCCCCGATCGCCCGCGCCACTTGCTGCAAACAAGCATCCCCGGCTTGGTGGCCGTAATTGTCGTTGTAAAGTTTAAAACAGTCAATGTCGCACAGAATCAAAGATAGCGGTTCCAAAGAGCTCGACTGTTCCCATTCTCGATTGATCACCTCGTCAAAACGGCGGCGGTTAGCTAGTTGAGTCAGACTGTCCAAATTCGCTAACCCGTCCAACCGCTGGTTGGCCGCAGCTAACTGCTGGTAAAGTAAAGATTGTTCGATCGCGATCGCCACTTGAGTCCCCAACTGACTCAGCAAATCCACATCAAACTGCTGCCACTGGCGGGGTGCCGAACAGTGGTGGGCAATCAGCAAACCCCACAACTTCGGCACTTGACAAGAGCTGTTACCTTCCCTCGGTTCTATTCCCTGCTGGACAATCGGCACTACCAAATTTGCCTTCACCTGACAAGTCTCCAAAAAATTAAGGTGACACTCGCTCAAATTAGAAGCATGAATATCCTCTATGGCGCGAATGCGACCCTTTAAATACTGTCCGATGTAAGTAGTGGCAAAACAGCAATCCTCAATTCCCATCCCCTTGAGTGGCATCCATCCTTCTGCAACCGACTCCACCACCACATCTCCGTTCCAGTCGGGTCGGAAGCGGAAAACCAGCACGCGATCTGTTACCAAAAACTCCCGCACTTCCGCTACTGTAGTGTTGAGAATATCTTGGAGATCCAGAGAAGAACGGATGCGCGATTGAATCTGTGCGATCAGGCGTTCCCGTTCTATTTGTTGCCGCAGCGCGACTTGGGCTTGCTTACTTTGAGTAATGTCCCGGCCTTCCGGCAGCAACAAGACTATTTTGCCAGTTTCATCCGCGACCGGTTTGAGAGAAAAATCAACAGTTGCCGTCCGATTTACACCTTGAACTTCCACTTCATAGCGGACAAATTCACCTTTTGCCGATCGAGAAATCGCCTCTTGCAACTGTTGGCGAACTTCCTGAGAATCTCCCCACCAAGGCAAAAGCCAAAACGGTTTATTGGCAACATCCCGTAGCTTAATTCCCGCAAAATCCAGAGAAGTTTGGTTAGCTTCCAGCAGAGTGCCGTCGGGTTTCAATAAGCTGACAAATTGGAAAGAAGAATCAAAAATTGCCCGAAAGCGCCTTTGAGAATCTCCCAACATTGCCGTTACCTTTTCGCGAGAGGTAATATCGCGGAAGCGCCACACCCTGCCAATAATATTTTGTCCGACTCTAATTGGCTGCGTATAGCGCTCAAAAGTGCGGCCGTCTTTAAATTCTAGAATATCGCAACCTTCCGACTCCGCATCACTATAAAATTCTTTAACTCTCTGCAAAAAAGCCCTCGGATCTTTAACTTGCTTAGTGAGGAATGCCAGCCGCACAGTTCTATCCATTGAGTTTCTAACTTCTTCATAAATTCCCCACATTTGGACTAACTTTTCGTTATAACTAATCATTTCTCCGGCGGTAGTAACGGCGAGAATGCCGTCTGCCGTTGCTTCTAAGGTAGCGTGCAGCAGAGACCGCGATCGCTCTAATTCTGCTGCGGTCAATTTGCGTTCCGTGAGGTCTCGGACTGCTTTCACCTGTACTAAACGACCTTCCCAAAATACGAATTTGCTGCGAACGTCAGCAGGAAAAGCAGTTCCATCTCGCTTGAGAAAAATAGTTTCACAGACTGTATTGCTGGCTGCAGAAATCATTTGCGACGCCTGTTTGTATGATTTGGGCGACAGTAGTTCCAGCAAGCTCATTCCCGCCATTTCCGCAGGTTCGTAACCGAAAAGTTGGGCAAAATTGCTGCTGACGCTCAAAATTGTGTCGCGGTCAGCCACAGCAACTGCTTCAAAATAAGCTTCGCATTCGAGCAAGCGCGCTGCTGGCTGGCTGCTGCCATTTTCGCCGGCCGAATAGCTGTTGTTAATTAACTGTTGCAATTGCGTATTTGCCGAGTACAAAGCGGTCATGGCTTGCCTGTACATAGCAGTACGTTTCTCGACTTTTTGTGCGAGGCGATCGCGATATTCTCGCAGTTCTTTTTCGACTCTAATTAAATCAGTAATATCTACTGCAAACACGATTACGCCAGCGACTTTACCTGTTTCATCGCGGTAAGGTATTTTATCTGTCCGCACCCAGCATTTTTGACCCGATGCTGTTGGTAATAGTTCGACTTGCCCCTGTTTGGGAACGCCAGAATTGATTACTTCCAAATCTTCTAAATAATATTGCTCTGCTTCGTCAGGATATATTTCATAAAAAGATTTACCTTCTAATTGAGCAGCAGGCAAACCTCTCGATGCAGCGGCGGCTTGATTAATTCGCAGCAGGCGACTTTCGGTATCTTTGAGCCAAATCATCGCCGGCACGGAATCAAAAATAATTTGCTGTTCTTGTTGCTGCAGGCGTAGTTCGGCTTCTGCTTCTTTTCTTTTTATTATTTCTTTTTGCAGTTTTTGGTTAGCTTTTTTGAGTTCAGCAGTGCGTCTTTCTACTCTTTGTTCGAGTTGATCGTAGTATTGCGTCAGCAAGTTTTGCTGCTGTTCGTGTCGCAATGCTTCTAATTTTAACTTTTCGCTAGCTGACAAACTTGAGGATACAAAATCTGCTAATATTTGCGTAAATTCGTGTTCTTCTTCCGTCCAATCACCGTCGGAACCCTGGCGTTCAACGCTGACTATTCCCGCCATTTTACCTGCTAGCACAATCGGTACGCTTAACAGGGAAGTCGTGCCCCGATCGAGCAAATAAAGACTGACAAGTTCTCGCGTTCTCGGGTCATTTTCTGCTGCCACAGTAGCGATCGCACTGGCAGATTTTAAAGCTTGAAAATATGCCGGACAGTCGGCTGCTGTGATGATGATTTGTACGGAATGGAGTTTAGTATTTTGTTCGTAAAGGTCGATGCAGTGAAGCTGCGTTTTGTCTTCGCCATACAGCCAAATACTGGCTCGATCGCAGTTGACAATACTAACAGCGGTTTCTGTTACTTCGCGGATGAAGCCTTCTATATTGTGGCGTTCTTTAAGTTGACTTTTGGCTAATTTTGCGATCGCTAAAGTTGGACTGCGCCAATTTGCTCTCTGGTTGGGCGACCTGGGTGACTGCGAAGCAGCCTTAATTTCTTCGCAAACTAACAGTATAGCCGGCCGTTGGAAATTCGCCATTGAACGACCATTAGTATTTTCCTCTATTTTCCAATCTACCGTCGGCATTGGGCGCGCGGTTGCTTTTACTCTAATAATCTTGCCGTCTTTGCAAGTCAAGCAGCCTTCCCAATAGGCAATTTTTGGAGTGGGCGTACCGTTTTCCGGCTGGGCCAATCCGGCAAATTCTGCCTGCATTTTGCCTTGCTCTTGGCAGTAAAATATGTTAAAAATTGAATGACAAATTAATTCCTGCGATTTGTAGGCAAGGCGAGACGCGCCGAATTGATTGAGCGAAAAAACTCTTCCCAAAGCGTCTAGAACGAAGTAAATGCCCGGAAAATTCTCGTAGAGAGTTCCATACCAATCTTGTTCGACTTGTTGGCTGCACGAAAGTTTGGCTGTCGCGAAGTTGCCGTCGGTGTCGAGCAAGTGAGAATAGTTGGTTTCGGGGTTGCTTGAATTACTTTTTTTAGCAAACACTTTTAGCTTAACTCGACTGTAATTAATTTTACTTTCTGGAATTTAACTTTTTTGTGAAACTAAATTAAACCTGTTGTTTGAAAAAAGTTACAACTTGTAACAAAATTACCACTTGTCCAGCACCCTGATTTTCGCTTCCCAATGCAACCACTGTGTTTGTTTGTAGCTGGTACACGGTCGGCCGACGATATTTCCCGCTAGTTGCAATGCCAGCAGGTTTAGCTGCAATTACCCAGTCTGTACTTTTAGCATCCTAGACAATAAAAAAAACCGGCAATCACTGATTTTAAGTATATACGATAACACTCAAATACCTAGTATTGGGACTGACCTACTTCGGATTCGGTTTGGGATATTGGCCGGGGCTGCGGATGAACCGGGCGACGGTTGCAATTATCGGGTGAGATGAGTGCGGTGGCTTTGGGGATACTCGACCTGAAAACTGCTTGGGAGGCGATCGACCCCAGTACGATGTTTTGTGTTGGGAATGACCAAGAATTTCTTCATGTGGTACCCGCCACGTGATTTCTCCGTGGAATCAATCCAAAATCGAAAATCGAAAATTCTCAAGAAAGAGCATTTATCCGTGGGGTCGCCTCTAAAATCTAAAATCTAAAATCTAAAATCGATTGACGATCGTGAATCTAATTAATTAGACTGTTTAATAAATATTTATAATACTTAAGTTAAGTAAATCTTATAATGCACAATCGGCCACGAGCTTTAGTCCTATAGTTTATACTTAATCTTGTGCAGCAAACGCTAAGGAGGTAAGAAAAAGTGAGTATCCAACCCGCTGCGAAACCCAGACTTAATTCTGCGTTCAAACAACTGATGTCCTTACACTGGGTAATGTCAGCTTGCTATTTAGTGCTGTTTATTACCGGTACGTTTATGGCTCAA
Source organism: Microcoleus sp. B13-B6 (assembly GCF_036705405.1). Taxonomy (NCBI): domain Bacteria; kingdom Bacillati; phylum Cyanobacteriota; class Cyanophyceae; order Oscillatoriales; family Microcoleaceae; genus Microcoleus; species Microcoleus sp. B13-B6. The sequence goes on along the minus strand of NZ_JAUBUJ010000009.1, from coordinate 25,238 downwards.
TTGCCGAGAGAATTGTTTATTCGAGGCCCCCTGTACGATTTTCACAAATCCGTAGCCGTGCTGACAATGGCTTTGCTGACTTGGCGGATTTTAACTCTCCTCCGGGTATGGTGGAAAAAATATACGAAACGCCTGCCAAAGTTTACAAAGGAATGGTACAAAAATTTTGCTCTGCACGCAAGTTTGTACGTTTTTATGTGGCTAGTTCCGGTTAGTGGTTTCTTTTTTTCTAACTCTTTCAAAAGTAACAATGTGAAATTTTTCGGCATTGTTTTGCCGGATGTGTTTCCGCAGAATTCCGCAATGGTTGATCTGGGAAGGAGTTTGCATTTTTGGCTGGCGTACACATTTTTAGCGTTCGTAATTTTGCATATTTTAGAGCAGAAGAAAGTTGTGAGAGCTAATTGGCGTAGGTTGACAAATTTTGTTAGCACTAAGTTCCCAAAGTCTCAAAAGGTGGGATAAATTTGCGATGGGGTACTATAGCCTTTCGAGCTCTCATAGGAGGTACTCATGGGCATAGGGCATAGGGCATAGGGCATAGGGCATAGGGCATAGGGCATAGGGCATACCTCACCACGCTTGAGAACCGCTATATCTGAATTGGTAATGATAAATTGACTGCAAAACTCGCTATTTTCCACGGTGATATTGTGAAACTTGTCCCATCATCTAACTTCTGGGGCAAATTTATGGGTTGTTCTAATAAATCGACGGGGTGACTAATCGCCAAACCCAAATCGCTCTTTAATTCCAACTTCGCCTCTTCACCATGACACTCGTAACACCGCAAAATCCACACATTAGAATCGTCTTCCGATTGTTTGAAAGCCATCAACACTAAATTTTCGGCGGACAAATCCAAAAACTTGCCAACTGTCGGCAGAGTCTTGTGGCCATTTTCCTCTAACTTGGGTAACACCTTTACTAGCAGCGGTAAATTCAACTCGTACCCCTGTCGAACTGTGCCGGCATCCTGCCAATTTCCAGCATGGGGATAGACGGCACAAGTAAATTCGGAAACTCCTACATCTGCTTGTTCATCCGGCCAAGTCGAGCCCCGAAGCAAAGTCAGCCGAATTTGATTTGGTTGAAGGTCGCAACCGTATTTGCAATCATTGAGCAAACTCACTCCAAAACCATCATTGCTGATATCAGTCCAGCGCAAAATCGGCACTTCCCATTTGGCTTTTTCGGCGGGTGTTTGCGGCTTGGTTGTGCGCTGAATCGCACCGCCGGGAATTTCGCAAGTTACAAAATCTGCTTCTACATTTAACCCAAAGGCTGCTTTTACTAAAACGTGCTTTTCTTGCCAATCTGTCACTGTCTTGATTTTTAGCAGCGGCGAACCTACTTCTACTATATAATCTTGGCAAAACTCCGACTTGCCAATTTGTCGGACTACGCGCAAACTCTGCCGTAATTCCCCCTCCTCTACCCAACAAATATCTTTGAGTATCGGCGCTGGTAGTTGATGTTTTTCATAATTTGGGTCAATGTTCCAAGCATCCCAATATTGGCCGCTGTCTTGAAATGCTTGCAGTTGATTGCCACCGGCTGCATTCAGGACTTCTCGGTTATTTACTTTATCCCAAATGCTGGATAAATCCCCGGTTTTGCCGTCTACTGTTGCCCGAATAAATTCATTTTCTAACACCATTTCTGCGGTTGCAAAATGCGTTTCTTGACAAGGTGTGTTTTTTTGTGCTATACCGTATGTAAGTTTCGATAACTCTGTCTTTTTTTCAGTTTCTGGACTCGCGGACGCATTATCCACAGTTTGAGCGTCTTCGCGACACAGCCAAAACACCTGGTAGCCAACGGCGGGGATATTATTTGCCCAAAATAACAGTGTAGAGTGCGATTGCGGTCGATCGCCCCTGACAATCTGCGAAGCCAGTCGCCGTCGCGAAAAATCGTAAATTTGCCAAGCTGAATCAGCGGCATCGGGAAGCGGTACAGCGACAACCTCAGAGCGCGACCAATTGAGAGTATTGAAAATCAAAATTGGTTGAGCGTCGGGCCCAGGAGGGGAAGGGAGAGAAATTTGAGCCGAGATGGCATCCAAAGATTTTAGCAGGATTTCGCGACAAGTGCGATCGACCTCAGCAAAAGCTAGATTAGCATCCGCATAAACTTGGGCGATCGCAGAACCGGGCAAAATATCGTGAAACTGGTTAAACAAAATTTGTTTCCAAGCAGATTCTAACTCAGATTTCGGATAAACCGCACCAGTACAAATAGTGGCCAGCGAAGACAGCAACTCCGCTTGGTAGAGCAATTCTTCGCAGCGGCGGTTTTGGCGTTTTTGGTCGGCGCGAGTCGTGTAGCAACCCCGGTGGAATTCTAAATAAAGTTCGTCTTTCCAAACGGGAAGAGTTTTGAGTTGTGAGATGGGAGGATTTGCATCCGAAATTGCCGACAAGTTGGACAATTCTAGCGCCCGCAAATTCTCCTGATTATCCGATTCAGAAACATCGCTTTCGGGCTTAGTTGCGGAAATTGCCGACAAGTTTGACAATTCTAGCGCCCGCAAAATCTCCTGATTGTCCGATTCGGGAACATCACTTTCTGGCGTAGTTGTCGCAACTTCCGGCAAAAACTGACTCTCAATCAAAGACAAATAATCAACCGCTTTCGCAAACTCCAACTTCGGGAAAAAAGGCGACATTTTCCAGCGTTTCGCCACCTCCAACATATCACGAGTCGGGCCACCGCCGTGGTCGCCAACCCCAGGCAACCAAAGAGCATCTTGCAAACCAGTCTTAACTTGCCAGTCAAAAGCATAACTTGCCATTTTCACAGATTCTATGCCTTCACCAATGGGAGGAGACATCATACTAAATATTTTAGTACCGTCCAACCCTTCCCACCAAAACGCACCGTGCGGAAATTCCGTTGAATCATTCCACCGCAACTTTTGCGTCACAAAATAATCAACTCCACCTTGCCGCAAAATCTGAGGTAATTGCCACCCAAAACCGAAAGTATCCGGTAGCCAAGCCACCCGCATCAATTCGCCAAATTTTTCTTTTGCATAAAGCTGTCCGTAAAAAACTTGCCGCACCATTGACTCAGCGGAAATCAAGTTTAAATCCGGTTCTACCCACATCCCGCCGACAACTTCCCAACGTCCGACGGCCACCTGTTTTTTAACCGCAGCAAATAAGTCCGGCCGATGTTCTTCCATCCAAGCATAAAGCGCCGGAGTAGAATGACAGAAAATCAAATCGGGAAACTCCGATTGCAATTTCAATACCGACTCAAAAGTTCGCTTGGCCGCTTCCCAAGTTTCCGGGACAGGCCACAGCCAAGCCAAGTCTAAATGAGCGTGACCCACCAAATAGATTTTACCTGTATATATAGATGTCAGCTCACCACTTTCTCCTATATATATAGATGTCGGATTGCTATTTTCTCCCACATCAAAAACCTCATCCCTTCTTCCTCCCTCTGCGCCCTCTGCGGCCTCTGCGGTTCCCTCATCTAAATCCCCCAAAAAAGATGTCAGTTCACCACTTTCTCCTATATATATAGATGTAGCCTCGCTATTTTCTCCAACCTCCGAAACTTCCTCCCTTCTTCCTCCCTCTGCGGCCTCTGCGCCCTCTGCGGTTCCCTCATCTAAATCCCCAGAAAAAGCTCGAAGATATCCCAGTAAATTGTGCCGCAAAACAGACAGCGAGCGATCGAACTTATCGCGATCGCCCACCGCCGACCAATCAATCAAACCAAGCGCCAAATCAATCTCAGATTTCAGCATTTCCCCCTTGACAAACCGGGGGGTATTTGCTATTATTTGGGTGGGGAGGTATTGGGAATTTTCAATTTCTAAATTTCGACTAAGCGAATTTTGCAAAATCTCTAATTCGGCAGCCACAAAACCCGGATCAAAACAAGAAGAGTCAGCAGCTTCATACAAACAAATCGATCGCACTAAAGCACCGTTATCGTGACCCGGACTTACCAACCGCAAAATTACTAAAAATTCATCTCCGGGATTAGCCGACGAACTCAACAAAACTCGATCGGCAAAATCAAATAAATCTCCCTGTCCGACTAACTCGCCGTTGACAAAAATTTGAGCATCTTCAGCCCACCAAGTCAAGCCCAGCAGCAACCGCAAACCAACCACAGGATAGCCGTGCAAATTGTCAGGAATTACAAATTGCTGGCCCAAATACAAAACTTGCTTCCCAGACGGCCAAGCAATATGTCCTTTGCCGTTAAGTTCGGCAACAGGGCTGTTACAAATATTTACCGAAGAGACAGCCGACTCAGAATCGCAGTACCTCCAACCAGACTGAACCTCCACTTGACTGAGGCGGCGCAACTTTTCGACAGTGGCAGAAATATTGTTGCTGGCAGGTGACACAGAAGCGCTCATATTTCGCTAAAATCAAACTTGTGTAGGAATCAAAGATCGGATTGAACCGCGAAGACGCGTTACGCGAAGCGGCGCGTTAGCGCTAGGACGCGAAGAAAAAGGTTTCAGAGGGTTTGAAGCGGAGATTAAGAGCTCGCTTTGATTTTACAGCAATATTTAGCAATTCCCTGAATTCAATAATTAAACTTATGTCCAACGGTTACTACGGCCCATACCAAAGCCGACTATTAAATTTTATATCGAAACAGTCCCGCCAAGTCGCTGACAATTGCGATCGAACTTGGCGTCAAATTAAAGAAGCAACTCTCACCGCTACCCAAATTCTACTTTATCCCGCTTATTTGCTGGTGCAAAGTTCCAGAATGCTGGGCCGACAGTTGCGGGAATCAAGTCAAAAAGTAGAGTTACCGGAACTACAAGAATTTGCCGGGGACGAAAATTCCGATTTGCCACAAAATTGCTATCAGGGCGAAACTTCCGAGGAAAGTTCGATCGCCGAAATTTTGCACCTCGCCGAAAATTTACTAAACTCGTCGCAAACCGCGAAAACTTTAGCCAGCTTCCCGCTGTTAATTAATCAGGGAAATACTGCTAACAATTTACATCCGGCAATCAATTTTAGCGGACAAATCACAAAGCATCAAACCACTTCCGTCTTAGAACACCCGCTTGCTAAAACTCAATTACAACCCCAACCGAAAGTTGAGGGAATTGCCAGTTTTATCCCAGCCCGCACTTTAGTATTGGTCGGAAGAGAAAATCAGATATTAGATATTTTGACACCCGAACAGCAGGAAATGCTCGAAGGTCGCATAACTTGGGAAATTGCCAACAGCGGGCCCGAACGGCGGGAAATTACCCAAAAAGAATTAAAATTTAATCTCGGTTTGGAGTCGGCGGCCAAAAAAGCGCAGTTGCCACCGATGCGTCGTTTTTGGGAATTGATGGCATGGCTTCAGACGAGTCCGGTTGCTCTCAAAAGAAATCAGTTTGGAGAATCAATCCTCGCAGTTAAAAAATCGATCGACCGCAATGCCATCCTAGTCCAAAAAGCCCGCGCCCAGATCGAAGCAAAAACCGCACTGCAGTCAATTGCTGCATCGAATTCGATCGACCACAATACCCCAAAACTAGAAACTAATTTTAACAGCAAGTTCGATCGTCTAGTCAGCAATCCTCTCTCCTTTGTTACATTACTCGATCGCGCAGCCGTCAACATCGAGGAATTAACCCTACCGCCAGCGCTAAAAACAACCGCCGCACCAACAGAAATCCCCGGAGTAAAAATTAATACATCCGGCACAGACGGCAATTTAGATTTTTCCGCCCGCGAAATCCTGGAAAAATACGCGCGAAACATCGAAGGAATTATTTGGTCGTCAGTAGACCACCTCCTAGGCAAAGAAACAGCCGCCAGTGACAATACGGAGAAATCCCTCTCGATTAAGTATTATTTGCAACAGCTAGAAGAGGAAAAAAACACGCAAAAAAGCCCAGAGGTCGATCGACCGTGGCTGAAGTGGCAAGACTTATTCGGGGAAGCACCACCGCAGCATTTAATCGACGGAAGTTCCGAACCAGAGGCAAAAGCTCAAAGCCTAATATCACAAACCAGCCCAAAAGTCAAGCAGCAAATTGCAGAAGTAGGAGAATTGCCAGAAGGTCTATCGACCGCAGTCTCAATCTCCCCTTACCCCGAAGCACTTCACCGCCTGCTCGGGCAGCTAAAACAGAGCTTGCTGACACAAAGCCCAAAAAGTCAACCCCAAACAGCATCTGATTTATCTGATTTAGCAGTTACTCAAAAAAATAGCCCTGCACTCGCAGCAGAATCAACCCCAGGGCGCGCGCCGGAAACCCAAGTGCCAAAAAACACAAACCCGAACACCCGACAAAACAACCAATCCCCAGCAGCAATCACCGCGCCAACCCGCAGATACACCCCCGCAACCCCCGCAACCCCCGCCGCAGCCGAACCAAAAAATCACAGCGCAGGCGTCCAACCCGAAGACGAATACTTAGAAACAAAAGCAGAATCGATGGGATACATTAAGCACCCCCTAGAACAAGTGCTCGAATGGCTCGATCGAGTCATGCTGCGGTTAGAAAACATCGCCGAGCAACTCTGGAATTGGGCAAAAATCAACTTGCCCAAAATCCTCAAAAGCAAAGAGAAAATTGACTAATCTTTAGCTTATGATAAAAAAGTTGCCGCAACAGCAGCAAATCAGCTCAGTATTATGCCATCTTTGGAGACTCCCACAGTGCTAACCCTCAAAATCGTAGTTAATGTAGTTGTTTTATTTTTTGTTTCCCTGTTCATATTTGGATTTTTGTCCAATGACCCAGCCCGGAACCCCAACCGCAGAGACATGGAATAAACAAGTTATCTCGACCGCAGAGTAGGGGCGCGTCACCGCAGCCCCTGCAACAGCCGACAAACCCGCAAAAATTAGTTGAACAAAACTTGACCGAAAGCATCCAGGATACAAGCCCCCGGATTCATCCGTGGAGAAATAAAAAACCTGTATCCGATGAAACTTGCCCCCCGAATTGCTCCGTGGGGTCAATGCTTCCAATCTAAAATCTAAAATCTAAAATCTAAAATCGATTGACCTCGCACCAGCAGCGAGGTTATCTTGTGGCGAAAGCAACTTCTGAAAGCAGCCAGATTTTGGCGCGCCAAAGCCACAGCCAATTTTAGATGTCAGATTAATTTTTAAACAATGGCCTTATTAGATGCAAAATTTTCAATAATTTGCACCCTATAAAATCTAAAATCTAAAATCTAAAATCTAAAATCGGATGACTTACCTGTTGTAACTATGCCCTATCCGGTACCGCCGCCAGAACCCTCTGCCATCATCTACATCGCAAAGCCAAAAAAAGTTGCCCTCACTGTGGCGGCCGGCGATGGAGACACCCGCAGCCACCCCGCAGAAATACCGGAACCAAGCCCAGATATCGTTCAGCCAGAACCCACACCGGCCCCAGCAGAACCCGCAGCCACACTCCTCGGCACCACCCCAGCCACCGACCAGCCTCCAGAAATCGCCGACCCCCTAGCGGAAGTCGAAAGCGGCGACGCAGTTCTGGGATTTCAGCGTCAGGCCCCTGTGGGAGGACCCGAAACAGCAGAAACTCCGAAAGATTCCTCGTTTACAGCTTACCAATTGGGTTCGGTAGAAAATGCCATTGCCATTCGGAATCGGGAACGAACCGCAGAGGCGCAGAGAAAACAGGAGAGAAATATTGCCGGAAAGCAGGAAAGTTGGTATCAGGCCCAAGGCCGGCAGTTAGAAGATAACTCTCCCCAACCTGCGGAGATTCCCGTTCCAGAACCCGCGCTAGAACCAGCACCCAGCGGGCAACAGGAGTTCGAGATTCCCGCACCAGCAACCGCCCCCGCACCCAGAACCCCCCCTGCGCCGACACCGAAACCTAAACCAGCCGCGCCGGGAGTCCGCACCGCCCCTTCTGGGCGGACGGTGCCTTTTCCGGTGACTCCGGCCGATACTATCGAAGTTAAGGCCGACAGCCAAGAATTCGACGATAAGCAGCAAATTGTCACGGCGGTTGGTAATGTCGTTGTGCGGTTCCGGCAAACTGTGATTGATGCCGATCGAGCGATCGTCAACTTAGTCACCCGCCAAGTGGTAGCATCCGGCAATGTCGCCTATACCCGCGGCCAACAAGTAGTGCGCGGCCAGCAGATGGAGTTCAATCTCGGCCTCAACAGCGGTGCAGTCGAACAAGCACGCGGCGAAATATTCCTGCCCGCAGCAGGTAGCGAATTGACGCCCACACTGCCGACAGATATTAGTGCTGGGACGATTCTCGAACAGCCGCTGAGCGATCGAATTACCAGCCAGCAGCCCCTACGCGGAGTCAAATCCCCCGGCGCTGCTACAGTGACTATCGGCGGCGGCGGACAGCTAGCAGCCCCCCAAGTTACTGGTGCCGTCAACCGCATCCGCTTTGAAGCAGAACGCATCGAACTCCTGCCAGACGGCGCGAGGGTAGCAACCAATATTCGGCTTACTAACGACCCGTTTTCCCCCCCGGAATTTGAATACAGGGCCCGGAGGGCGACGATTAGAAGGATTTCGCCCACGGCAGAGGAATTAGTCACAACTAAACCGCGCTTGGTGTTCGACAACCGGGTGAAAATACCCGTGTATCCCCGCAGGCAAGTGTTTGACAGCCGGCAGCAAAACGGCCCGTGTTTGACCTTTGGTTACGACGGAGGCGAACGCGGCGGTTTGTATGCCGAGTGCGGTTTTGAGGTGTTGCAAAACGGGCCGGTGCGGCTGACCCTGACGCCCCAAATATACCTTCAGCGGGTTGTGGAAAAGCACGGTGGCAATCCGTTTTTTCCCGATAGCTACGGGCTGAAAGCGAGGTTGGGCGCTAGTCTCGGCCCGCGCACCAGCCTGGACGGATCGGCAATATTTCTGAGTTTTGAAAATTTCCCGAATTTGCCGGAAAACAGCTTTCGGGGCAATTTGCGCCTGCGACAGTTGATCGGCACTCACTCTCTGGCTGCAGAATACAGTTATCGCGATCGACTGTTTAACGGTTCTCTGGGCTATCAAACCGTGCAGAGCAGCCTCGGAGCAGTCCTCACTTCCCCAGTCATCCCACTCGGAGGTACTGGCATCAATCTCAGCTACCAAGCTGGGTATCAATTTATCAATGCTGACACCGATCGACCAGACTTGCTCGAACCAGTGCGGGAAAACAACCGCATCGATCTGGGCCGTTCCCAAGTTAGCTTCGCCTTGAGCCGCAGCTTCAGCTTGTGGGAGGGCGAACCCCTGCCCCGCACTCCCACCCAGGGTTTGAGGTATACGCGGTCGCCGGTGGTTCCTTTCTTGCAACTGGCCTTGGGACTCCGGGGAGTTGGTACTTATTACAGCAGTGGCGATCGACAAAATTCCCTCGCCGGCAGCGTCGGCATTCAAGGGCAGTTCGGTCATTTCTCCCGCCCTTTCCTCGACTACACTGGGTTTAACGTGACTTATACCCAGGTGGGGCGCGACGGTATCTCGCCGTTTTTATTCGATCGCTTAGTAGATTTGAGAGTCCTGTCTTTTGGACTTGTCCAGCAAGTTTACGGAGGCTTTCGAGTTGGATTTCAAAGTGCTATTAATTTAGAAAGTGGGGAAACAATCAGTACGAATTACACTTTAGAATACAGCCGTCGCAGCTACGCAATCATTTTGCGTTTTAACCCTGAGCGTCAAGTCGGCAGCCTGACTTTTAGAATTAGCGACTTCAACTGGAATGGGACTCCCCAACCTTTTTCCGGGGACGCGCGAACTGTAGAAGGAGGAGTGCGTTTATCCGATTAATTCAATTGGCTAATTGGGCATGGGGCATGGGGCATGGGGCATGGGTCATTGGTCATTGGGAATTGGTTATTGGGAATTTGGAACCAACAGAAAACAGTCAACAGAAAACAGTCAACAGAAAACAGTCAACAGAAAACAGTCAACAGTCAACAGTCAACAGTCAACAGAAAACAGTCAACAGAAAACAGTCAACAGTCAACAGTCAACAGTCAACAGTCAACAGAAAACAGTCAACAGTCAACAGTCAACAGTCAACAGTCAACAGACAACACATGACAGAAGTGACCGCAATATCTGCACAAGCAGCGGCTCTGCTGGTTCACTACGGTTTTGACCTAGGTGGCAAAAAAGCCGAGAAATTGGCGGGTGAATGGCTAACCAAGTATCCCGGCTATTGGCTGCGTTTAGCAGTGGTTGAAGCGCTTTATCAAGGCCGCTACAAGGCTGTTTCTGTGGGACAGCTATTGAGTATGTGGCACCGGATAGGTGAACCTCTCTATCATTTCAATCGCGAGTTTGAACGCTTGGTATGCAACAATTTTCCTCAAAATTTAACCGGGGAAATTGGTGATCAAATGTCGCAGGAGGATATACTTTTCTCCAACCCGGAATCGCAAGTTGGTGTCGCCGAGTTAGATTTGCGATTGCCGTCAGAGGCGCAACTTGATGTGGCGCTTCATGCAGAAGTCCCCAACACAGACGCCCCGGGAATAGGAAAATTGCCCGCAGCCGACGATCGCACAAAAGAAAATACAGAATTTGTAGTATATGAAGATGTGGCTATTACCGCCCTCGCCGATCGAGCCGAAGCCGAGCAAAAATTAGCTGACAAACCTGTGGCAAAATCATTCCCAGTTGTCAAACACACAGATTTTCACACCAAGTTAAAAGCCATTGCCAGAGAAGGCAGAAGAAAGAAGGGAGAAAGCAGAAATAGACTGTAAACTTTGGGAACTATAGCCTTTCTCAGTAACATGAGGTTCTCTGGCGGGCATTGGGCATTGGGCATTGGGCATTGGACATAGGGCATAGGGCATTGGGCATTGGACATAGGGCATAGGGCATAGGGCATAGGGCATAGGGCATAGGGCATAGGGCATAGGACAAAGCCCCCATACCTCACAACGCTTGAGAACCGCTATAGATAGTTATTTTTCACTTTTCATTTGGGGCGCTTACTCCCATCCGAATTTCCGAACAAAAAGAAGCCTGTTCCGTACCGTTAGCTTGCTTAACAACGCTAGTCCGCAGCCGCAAATTGGGCATGAGATACCACAGCCTTTCTTCGGCATGGAGGGTGTCTGATTCTGTAATCAATGTCAGCACGTCGTCGCCCATCACGTAGCGGCTGTTACCCTTGTCTTGCAACACTTTGCCCACGCTTGGATTGTCGGGATTAGGTACGATCGCTAGTATTGTAGAACCGATTTGTTTAGCTTTGTCGCGATCGGGAATACCGTCCCAACTAATCCGAACGCTAGTTAGCTTAGTTGAATCCGGGTTAATCGAGTGTTGTTGGCAAAGTTTGACGACTGCTGCATCGCTAGCTGTCAGTATTTCTATTTTGAGGTCGGATTTACCCGCCTGCAATTCCCCAGAATTGAGATTGTGTACGGTACGCTGAGAAAACCATTTACCTGCACTTAACTCGAAAAACTCGATAACATCCATGAAATTTGTCTCTAAAGTCAATACTGCTTTATTTGCGATCGTGACTTGCGCGCTATGGAGTCAGAAACCCGGTTTCTTCCTGCGTACTAGCGACCAAACCCATGATTTTGTCTAGAAACCCGGTTTAAGAGTGCAAGTCCTTTTCTATATTTTAGAGGAAGGGGGCGCACCTGCAAAGCTTTCTGAGAGCTTTAGGTGAAACAGATTGCAGATGCCGTTGAGGTACGAAACCCAACCAGGGGGCCATCTGCCTCGCTGATGCCGCCGACTTGACAGAAAATTAGAGCATCCGCCATTATATTTCGTTATAAAAAGTCTTTTTCGCACTTTAAATACCTGAAAATTTTTAGCTTTGAGAGTGTTTATCGATCGACCATCCTGGCCCAAATACCAGCTATGTTAAGAAAAGCAACGATATATGTGAGCTTTTGTCGATCGAGCGGTAAATTGGGCGTTGCTGAGTTTAATTATATTGGCGGCGATTTATTATCATGGCACTGCTTGAAAATTCTCCAAGCAGACTCCGACTAAAAAACAAGCAATTCATCGAACCATCACCAAACCGAGGATAGCAAGCCCGTAGCACATAGCATTCAAATATGTCATGCTAAGTCAAGAGAAAAGATTCTCGATCGGCTTTTCGGTAGGGTACAGCTAGCGATCGCATACATTTAAAAAACACATCCGTAAATTTATGACCGAGTTTACACAAGGGCTGGATAAAATGCAGCCCGCAGAACAGACGCACTACCTGGGAATCCTGCCAAGTCAGCTAGCAGCGACTTCAGACTGCGAAAAATTATACAGCTTACTAACAGATTACAATTTTATTGAATCCAAGCTGTCAGCATCGGGAGTACAGGCGCTAATAGAAGATTACGATTTAGCAACAAGTCCCGATATTATTACCTCAGACCAAAAAGCCCACCAACTCAAATTAATCCAAGAAGCAATTCGGCTGTCTGCCCACATTCTAGCCACAGATAAAACCCAACTAGCCACCCAACTAATAGCCCGCTTGATGTGCTTTGAAAGTCCAGAAATTCAAGCACTGCTAGCACAGGCCAAACACCAAACAACCCCCTGGCTGCGACCGCTAACGCCCAGCTTTACCCCTCCCGGCGGGAGATTGTTGCGTACCCTCACCGGACATACAGACTGGGTACAAGGTGTAGCAATCACCCCCGACGGCAAGCGGGCAATTTCTGCGTCCTCCGACCACACTCTCAAAATTTGGCACTTAGAAACAGGAGAAGAACTTTCCACCCTCAAAGGTCATCTTACCTACGTCAATGCTGTAGCTGTCACGCCCGATGGCACTAAAGTAATTTCCGGTTCTTGGGACAATACTATTAAAATTTGGGATTTAGAAACTGGACAAGAAATATTTACTTTTGCCGGCGATACTTTTGCCGTAGAAGCAGTAGCAGTAACTCTCGACGGCAAGCGAGTAATTTCAGGTTCTTGGGATGGCAGTATTAAAGTTTGGGATTTGACAAGCAGGGAAGTAATTTTCAACTTCAAAGGTCACAGCAGTTTTGTCCAGTCGGTAGCAGTAACTCCTGATAGCAAACGGTTAATTTCTGGGTCGGGAGACAACAGCATTAAAGTCTGGAACCTAGAAACCGGAAAAGAACTTTTTACTCTTACGGGTCATGAAGACTGGGTAAAAAGTGTAGCAGTTACTCCCGACGGCGAAAAAATAATTTCTGGCAGTTACGACGGAACTGTTCAAGTCTGGAGTTTGCCCGAACAAAAGCAACTTTTCACTTTAGGAAAACACGGCAGTTTTGTTCAAGCTGTAGCAGTCAGTCCCGACGGCAAACGGGTAATTTCGGCTTCCGGCGACAAAACGCTAAAAGTTTGGAATCTCGAAACAAAAGAAGAACTTTCCACTTTTACCAATCACATTGCCCCAGTTAATGCTGTGGCTGTTACCCCTGACGGCAAGCGGATAGTTTCTGGTTCCTCTGACAAAACTCTCAAAGTTTGGCACTTAGAAATAGGCAAAGAAAATTTATCATTTGCACGTCACGATGACTGGGTAAATGCTGTAGCAGTAACGGCGGACGGTACTAAAGCGATTTCCGGTTCGGGAGACAACAGCCTTAAAGTATGGAATCTCAAAAACGGACAGGAAATTTTTACAATTCGGGGACATCAAGATTGGGTAAAAGCGATCGCAATAACAGCGGATAGCAAGCGAGTAGTTTCGGGTTCTGGCGACAAAACTGTGAAAGTTTGGAATCTAGAAACCGGAAAGGAAATCTTTACTTTCACGGGTCATACAGACTGGGTGAATTCTGTGGCAGTGACTGCGGACGGAACGATGGCGATTTCGGGTTCGACAGACAAAACTATAAAAGTTTGGAGTTTGGAAACAGGAGAGGAACTTTTTACTTTTACAGGTCATGAAGACGGGATAAAATCTGTTGCAGTTACTCCTGACGACAATCGGGTAATTTCTGCTTCCAGCGACAACACTCTCAAAGTTTGGAGTTTGGGGAAAGAAAAGAATATTTTTGCTCATTTGTGGAATGTAGGAGTTAAAAATCAACTTTTCACTCTCAAAGGTCATGAGAGTTGGGTGAATGCTGTGGCAGTTACAGAAGATGGAAAATGTGCAATTTCTGGGGGGCGAGAAACAACTTTGAAAGTGTGGAATTTGCCAAGTAGAAAGGAAATTTTTACTCTAGCTGGTCATGCCGATACGATAACATCCGTGGCGACTAGGGGTAATAAAGCGATTTCTGTTTCGGATGACAATACTCTGAAAGTTTGGGATTTGTTGAGTCGAAAAGTAGTTGCTAGTTTCACGGGAGATAGTGCTTTGAAAGCTTGCGCTATTGCGCCGGATGGGGTGACAATCGTAGTGGCGGAAGCTTCGGGACAGGTCCACTTTTTGAGGTTAGAAGAGGGGAAATAGTCATTAGTCATTAGTCATTAGTCATTAGTCATTAGTCATTAGTCATTATGCCGATCGCACTTTTGCTAAAATTTAAAAGTGCGATCGGTCTTTTCCCCAATCTAGTTTACAATTGTTCGGGGTCAATTCCCATCGCTCGCAGTCTTTCTGCCAGTACAGCAGCCCGCTGTTCGGCTTGTTCTGCCCGCTGTTCGGCTTGTTCTGCCCGCTGTTCGGCTTGTTCCAAGCTGCGAGAAACCTCCTCATAACTTGTAAAAGGTTCCCCGTCAGGGCGATAAATTTGCAACTCTTCACCCGACAAATCAAAGCGAATTCCTGCAATTCATTAAAAAAAATCTCATTCACCAAAGAGCGCATCGAAAATAGGGCAGACACCACCCGCCCTACAAAACTACTTTCTCTGCAAATTCACCCCGCGAATCGAATAATCCAAAAGCTCAATTGGGTGCATTAAAGTAACTTCCTTTCCCTGCAACTCCAAATGCTTCTTAATTTGCAAAGAACAACCCGGATTAGAAGAAGCAATCAACTCCGCCCCAGTATTCAGCAAATTCTCCACCTTTTGCACTCCTAATTCATCAGCAACATCCGGCTGAAGCATATTGTAAACCCCCGCACTCCCGCAGCACAAAGCCGCATCAATAGGCTCTTTTAACTTCACTCCCGGAATTTGTTGCAGCAACTGACGCGGCTGCAAACTAATCTTTTGCCCGTGCAACAAATGACAAGCATCTTGATAAACAATTGTCAAATCTCCGTCAATCAAAGGATTAAGTTTCGCCGTAATTCCCGCACTTGCCAAAAACTCTTGCACGTCCTTAACATTAGCAGCAAAATTCTCAGCTTTCTCCCGATACTCAGGGTCATCTGCTAAAATGTGACCGTATTCTTTCAAAGTGTGGCCGCACCCAGCAGCGTTGATAATCACAAAATCAACGCCAGTATTTTCAAAGCTATCAATCATTTGTCTCGCCAAAGCTTTCGCCTGTTGGGCTTGCCCTTGGTGTTCCGGCAAAGCAGCACAGCATCCCTGACTTTTAGGAACCACAACCTCGCAACCGTTAGCCGTCAAAACTCGCACCGTAGCTTCATTAACTGGCGAAAATAACAGCCGCTGCACGCAGCCTAAAATCACGCCGACTCGATAGCGTTTCTCCCCTTGTGCGGGAATTACCTCTGGTAAATTATCCCGGAAAGAATCAACAGTAACTTTCGGCAAAATTGATTCCATCGCCGCCAAGCGGGGAAATACTTTTTTCAGCAAACCTGTTTTGCGGACAAGTTTTGGCAGTCCTAATTTTTGATAAATAAACAGGGGTACAAGCAAAGGCCGCAATCTGTGAGGGTAAGGGAAGAGATTAAAAATCAGAGTGCGAATTACATTGTCGGAAAAAGTGCGTTCCTGATTTCTAGTAACTTGGTGGCGAGTTGCGGAAATTAGCTTGTCGTATTGAACTCCTGAAGGGCAAGTTGTAACGCAGGCCAAACAGCCCAAACAAGTATCGAAATGCTGTGAGGTTGCTTCGTTTAAAGGTGCGTCGCCTTCGTTAATTGCATCCATTAAATAGATGCGGCCTCTGGGGGAATCCATTTCTTTGCCAAGTACGCGATAACTCGGACAAGTTGACAAACAAAAGCCGCAGTGTACGCAAGTATCGATTAATTTCGGATCTGGCGGATTGTTGGCGTCGAAACCTGGGATGTCGAGGGTTTCTAAGTGGGGATTTTGTGCTAGAAAATTGCTTTCTTTGGCAGGTCTTAAATCGTCGCTGGGAACTTGAGATTTTTCTGAAGTTTGCATAATAATATTACCTAATTGTTTTGGTTCGTAGTAAGGACTTTAGTCCTTTAAAATTGCCAGCATAAATCCATCAAGCCAACAAAAACTTCTCTTCTCTTCTCTTCTTTTCTCTTCCTTCGCGCTCTTCGCGCCTTCGCGGTTCGTAAAAAACAAATCTAATTCACAAATAGACATCTCCCAAAAAGCCAGTATTGAACAGGCAGGATGCCGGTTCCACAATAATTATTCCAGAGGTCTAATGATTTAGGCCGGGATTCAATAAAAACTGAACTCCTTACTACAAACTTTAAACTAAATACCGCTTATAAAACGACGGGGACTCAAAAGATTTTCCGGGTCAAACTGCTGTTTAATCCGGCGCATTAAATCGATCGCACTTCCAGTATAGCCCCAAACATCTAACTGTTGCTTGAGGTCGGTCGGCGCTGCTAAAACAGTCAGAAAACCGCCTTTTGCTTCGCACCCTCTGCGTACCTGCAACAGCGTGTCTGCAGTCGCAGTCTCAAACCGCAAAACCCCCAAACCGCTGCCTGCATGAATCAAAGCGTCCTGTACCGGCAATTCGTTAATTGCCGTTACAGCTTCCGACGGTCTGATTCCTATTTTGCAAATAATTGCCGACTTTGTGCCAGAATCCCACATTGTTTCTGGCAATCTTTGCCATAACTGATGCTCATCATTTTCGCAGCAGCTAGTGCCTTGCAAACCCAATTTTTCGCCAACTTCCAGCAAGCGGGCTGATTGTTGTTTAACACTTGGGGCGATACTTTGAAATCTGACGATTAATCCCGTGCCCTTTCCTAAGCCTAATTTTGCCACTAATTCAGGTGACAGCAAATCAACGGCTGTTGGTGTCAAAGCAGAGGATAATAAGATTTGAGCCGTTTGGGACAAAGCATTAATTTCCCCTGTCAGCACTACGGTTCCCGATGATTCAGGCAGCGGATAAACTCGGAAAGTTACTTGACTGATGACGCCCAATGTGCCGTAAGCACCAGTAAACAGTTTCATCAAGTCGTAACCGGCGACATTTTTAACAACTCGACCTCCGGCTACGGCAATTTTACCGTCCGATCGCACAAAGGTAATTCCCAATAGCAAATCTCTCACCCCCCGATAGCGATGCCGCAAGGAACCCGCATCAGCAGTAGCGACAATGCCGCCCAAAGTTGCCTCTTGCGGATATGCTGGATCGATCGGCAAAAATTGACCTGCCGCAGCTAAAATTTGTTGCAAATCCGCAAACTTCATCCCCGCTTCTGCAGTCACGGTTAAATCGCCCACAGCGTGTTGTACAAGCCGATTGAGGCGCGAAGTGCTGACAGCCACAAGCCCCGCTGCATCAGGAGATACCCTTAAATCCCCCTTAAAAAGACCCACTTTGACAACATCTTGCTCCCCCCTTTGTAGGGGCGGTGCCCCCGTGCCCGCCCTGGGCCGGGGGGGCTCGGAGTCTAATTTAACTAAACCGCCCCAATCAAGTTTGCTGCCGCTGCCACAAGGCAAGACTGCACAGCCATGTTGCTGTGCCCAAGCAATGACAGCCGCCAGTTCTTCCTGAGTATTGGGGTAAACAGTACAATCTATTTTCGTGTCGGGGGCAACTGCTTTTTCTACCCGTTCTTGCCAAAATGGCTCTGTATCTTGCCAGCGACAGATGCCAGCAGTCCCGACAATACTTTCTAATTCTTGTATGCTTACGTAATTTTCGGTAGAAAAAGATTTCATGAAGGTTATCAGACGCCCGGTAAAAAAAATTATCAAAACACTGCCTAAAACCATTAAATATTAATACGGGCCCGATATTCAAAACATGAAGAAACAAATGTCTCAAAACCGAATTTCTCTGGGAATTACCGGTCTCAACGAAGTGATTGGCGGTGGCCTAATTTCTCAACGCTCTTATCTGGTGCGCGGCGGCCCCGGTACTGGCAAGACTACACTGGGCTTTCACTTTTTGGCAGCAGGTGTGGCTCTGGGAGAAACGCCCCTGTTTATTACTTTAGGAGAACCGGAAGCACAATTGCGGGCCAATGCCACAAGTCTCGGTTTTGATATGGAAGCGATGGCCTTCCTCGATTTGAGCCCATCCTCAGAATTTTTTACCCAAGTTCAAACTTATGACATTTTCTCCCCCTCCGAGGTGGAGCGAGAACCGACTACACAAAAGATTATCGAGCGAGTCGAAGCTGTCAAGCCACAACGGGTGTTTTTGGACGCAATCACTCAATTTCGCTACTTAGCTGCGGATGAGTTTCAGTTTCGCAAGCAAGTTTTGTCTTTTCTTCGGTTTTTGGTGGAAGGGGGGGCGACGGTGGTGTTTACCTCCGAAGGCACTTCAAGTGCTCCCGATGACGATTTGCAATTCATCAGCGACGGGGTAATTTATTTAGAACTGCGCCCTGAAGGACGCGCCCTGACTGTCACCAAGCTGCGAGGCTCCAATTTCCGCAGCGGCCGCCATTCGCTGCGCCTGACTCAGGCTGGTATGGAGGTATTCCCGCGACTGCTGCCGGACAACTTTCAACAGGATTTTGTTGCTGAAGCAATTTCTTCTGGGGTTCCAGAAATTGACGAACTGCTGCACGGGGGACTGGAACGGGGGACTGTGACGGTGATTAGCGGGCCTAGCGGCGTTGGTAAAACGACGGTGGGGATTCAGTTTATGAAGGAAGCTGCAGGAAGGGGGGAGCGATCTGTAGTTTACATTTTTGAGGAGTCAAGTTCTACTCTGCTGCAGCGCTGCGAATCAATTAACATCCCGGTTGGGGCGATGATGGGGCAAGGAAGTCTTTCGGTGATACCTGTGGAACCTTTGCTGTACTCGCCGGATCAGTTTGCCTGTATGGTACGGCAGGAGGTTGAGCAGGAAAAGACGCGGATTGTGATGATTGACAGTATTTCTGGCTATCAGCTTTCGATGCAGGGACAAGATTTGGTGAACAATTTGCACGCTTTGTGCAAGTATCTGAAGAATATGGGAGTCACCGTTATCTTGATTAATGAGGTAGAAGCCATTAGCGGAGATTTTCGGCTGACCGAGATCGGAATTAGCTATTTGGCGGATAATCTTCTGTTTATACGCTATCTGGAACGCCAACTGCATAATAGGACAGAAATCCGCAAGGCGATCGGAGTAATTAAAAAACGAGTCAGCAATTTCGAGAGAACTCTGCGAGAACTCGAGATTACTCGCTACGGCATCAAAGTCAGCAAACCGATACGGGGGCTGCGCGGTATTTTGAGTTCGGCGCCGGTGTGGATTGATGGGGAAGCGGATGAAGATTGAATCGGCGCTTGTCGTGCTGTTGCTGGGCAAGTGCAGCTAATTTTGCAGTCGTGAATCTACTAATGAGTAGGGGGCGCGTCGCGCACCTCACCACTAGCAGTAGTGCGCGCACCGCGCACCTTACCACTAGCCTAAGTCCTGGAAAACTTAAATATATTGGTAAATTTGTGTATTTTTCGACTTTTATCGTAATGTAGTTTTCAATTCTATGAAATACAGTAGGGGCACAGGGCACGCGGCCGTGTCCTGTGTCAGATCATCTGTACTTCACTCAACTGAAAACCTATGTAATAGTTCCCCGAAAAGTAAGCTAATACCAGATAAAAAAAGAATCCAACTTTAGACCACCTCCCAACCCATATATAATCACTCACTCCCAATTTTTTATGAGGTTGCATAGAATCCGATCCCCCCTAGCCAAGAGGGCGGGCACGGGGAGTAGGGGTCGCACCGCCCCTACTAAGGGGGGACAAGATTCTTCTCAAAGTCAACCCCTACTCCCCAACAACCAGGGGGATGCGAGGGGGATCGAGATATGTGTAACTTCACATTAAATTGGTATCACTCGCCATTGTAAAATCTAAAATCTAAAATCTAAAATCTAAAATGGTATAACCCGTATTCACAGGAAGCTGATAAATGACTGGCAACTCAATAATTTTAGCCGTAGACCGCAATCAGCGAAACTTGGAACTATTAGCACAATTTCTCAATAAAGAAGGATACCAGATGATCGCGGCTTATAACTTTGAAGATGTTGCACAAGCTATCAGTCAGCCTGCTAGGATCGGGATGGCTTTAGTAGATATTTCTGGTTTCGATCGCCGGATTTGGGAGTGCTGCGAACAACTGCGAAATAACCAAATCCCTTTTCTGATACTCTCGCCCAAACAAAGCGCTGCTATTCAGCACGAAAGCCTCTGCCACGGTGCTCGGAATATGTTGGTAAAACCTTTGATAGTTAGAGATTTGCTATCCATTGTTCACAGCTTGCTAGGAGAACGTGCGTGAGTCAAATTTTATTGCTTGTCGAACAGAAAGAAAATCGCCGCTTGTTATTAGAATGGCTAGCAGTTTATTATGAGGTATTGCTGCCAAACTCAACAGAAAATAGTGAGGAGTTTTTACCATTTAATCAATCTTTTGACCTGGCGATAATTGACGGTATTTCCCTGAAACGCCACTGGCAATGGGTTGCCGCCCAAAAACAGGCAGAACACCCGGTATGCTTGCCTTTTCTTTTGATTACATCCCGCTCGGATGTAGGGATGGCAACGCAATTTATTTGGCAAAGTATTGACGATTTGATTATCGCTCCGATCGAGAAGATTGAATTGCAAGCGCGGGTGGAGATTTTGCTGCGATCGCGCCAGTTGTCTTTAACTCTTAAATTGTCTCACGACCAACTCGATCGCACTCTGCAAACAGCCCAAGAGCTCAATGAGATGAAAACATCTTTGCTGTACATGATTGCCCATGACGTTCGCAATCCTTTGAATTTCATCATCGGCACTACACAACTTCTTAGCAAGTACAAGTTAACATTAACAGAGGAGAAAACACAAGAACTTCTAGACAAAACTCAAGCAGCGGCCAAAGGCATAGATTTGTTATTAGATGATGTTTTGCTGCTGGGGCGTGTTGAGTCGGGAAAAACAGGTTTTTCCTTGCTACCGATAGACTTAGCAAAGTTGTGTAATGAGTTGGTAGAGGAATTTCAGAGCAGCCTGAAGTTGAAACATGAAAATGAGCGGGTGACGCTGATTTTTGTCAATCACCATCAATCTGCTATGGCGTGTTTGGAGGTAAGCTTGCTGCGGCGCATTCTGGGCAATTTGCTGTCCAATGCTATTAAGTATTCTCCCCCAAATACCGAAGTCATCTTTGAATTAAAAGTTACTGAAACCGAGGCTATTTTTTCGGTACAGGATGCAGGAATTGGCATACCTGTAGCAGACCAAGGACGGCTGTTTGATTCATTTTACCGGGCTAAAAATGTCGGTCGCATTCCTGGTACTGGACTGGGGCTGAGCATTGTTAAAAAATGTGTGGACTTGCAGGGTGGCGAAATTACTTTGACCAGTGAAGAAGGCATTGGCAGTACATTTACAGTAACGCTGCCGATCGCACAACCTGGAAAAAAGCAAATCTCGCCTGCAACGCCTTAAACTAGATGCAGGCATTATATTGGGATATTCATCGATGGATTTGACGCCCCGCTGAGGCTCTACTTGGTATAGCTTTTCTTAGTAACATGAGGTGTTCTTGGGCAAACAGGGCATGGGGCATGGGGCATTGGCCCGCGCAGGGCATGGGGCATGGGGCATGGGGCATTGGCCCGCGCAGGGCATGGGGCATGGGGCATGGGGCATTGGCCCGCGCAGGAAGAGTACCTTACTTTCCTGAGAACCCCTGTATTCTCAAAAAACTGATAACAGCCGATCGTCAACTGATGAAATTGAGCATCGTCGTTCCAGAAGCGATCGACAAGCCGGAGAATTGGCGATCGTTCCTCAAAGCTCGATCGGCATCGTAAAAAATGTTGAACGCACCCAAAAAATAATTAGATACCATTCAAAACTTATCCGAGTAGCCAGACTTTATATTTATGAAAAAAAGCGACCCAACAACCGTCACATCTGAGATTATCTGATGAGTATTTTAACACTTTAAAAATGGTTAATAAACTCTTTTAGGAATTATTTTCGGACTCTTGTGCCGTACAATCAATCAAGAGTTGAAGAGCGATCGCCTGAGCTTTCATGTGGACAGTCCAACTGTTCAACTATTAATGGTTGAAACCTGATGTCTCCCGGTTCAATTGCCACTCTTCTCCACCAAGCTGGCAACAAGAGCAGCCAAAACTTACCCAAAGACACAGAACGCTGCTCGCGAACAAAAACCAAGGTCAGGAGAGCCACCAGTCGTAAGACGGCTGAGAGGGCAAACACCCCTGGCAAGCCACCGAGATTGGTCAAAGTGGCGAGAAAGCCACCCACGGTGATTCCCATTGCCCCAGTGACACCAGGAACCGCGGCCGCGATCGCAAAGTATATCGACTGATTCAACAGTGGTGCCACCGACATCATCAGATTACCACTGCACAAGTCGATCGCCGCCCACGTCCCACCGCCGATGATGTGCAACAGCGGGAACCACACCCATAGGAAAATTGGAGCCGTTCCACCTTCTAGCCACAGTAGAGGGGTCAGAGCCACCAAAACTCCCACTACTAGCATAATCGGGCGATTCCCAACCCGGTCAGCCAGCTTCCCCCAAAAAACCAGCATCAGCAAGTTAGCACCAGCACCTAAGCTGCTATAGAGCGTTACCACGCTGACATCTATCTTTAGGTCATCTAGCAAGTAAAGGTTAAAGAAGGGCGCGCTGACGTTAACGGCAAAGCTCCATAGACCAGAGTAAAGCAAAAACTTTAAAAAATTGGCTTCCTTGAGAAAGCTAAAAATTGTCCCTGTGGATGATTTTTCGCCTGTATCTGAATGCGTAACCTGTACAAGCTTTGGGTTCACATCGGTCATAAAGAACTGACAACCTAGACTGATGAGACCAAGCACAATTCCTAAAACCAAGATGGCACTGTAACCTTGGAGCTTTCCACCGGGCCAGTTCGATACCACTAGAGCCAGCAACGGCACACCAATGAGATTCGTCAAGCTGACAGCACTATTGCGAAAGCCAAAATACCGCCCGCGCAACCGCTGAGGTACTAACGCCGCCAACCAGCTCAAGAAGGAAGCCCGACCTAAAGATTCTAAGACTTGACTTACCCAGATGATTGCCAATGTCAACTGCACAACCTGATGTCGGGCCAGATGAAATGAGCCTCCCAACCAAAGGGCTGGCACGAGAATCAGCCACAGCAGTCGCGACATTCCGAAAATGTAGAAGGAATACCAGTGGCGGCTCTGTGTTCGGTCTGCTATATAAGCTCCGAACGGTTGGAGCAGATTTACCAGTTGAGGAATGGAGGAGAGCATACCAATTTCGACTGGACCAGCCCCCAAATCGAGCAAGAAATTACTGAGCAACGCGCCGCCGATGATGCTGTAAAAAAGCGTAGCGAAAACACCGTCCAAAGTTAGTGCTCTGAGGCTCGATCGAGTTTCCGGTTTGGAAAGTTTTAGATGCCCATTTGTCAGAAGTACCGTCTCTGGTAAGGCTATATCCTCTTGGATTTCCTGAAGTTCTAGAGGATTCGTTCCTACTAAGCTGTAATCTTCTTGTTTTTCGAGCATACTGGATAGCCAATAGATAAGCTGCTACGCAGCTTAATTGTATAACATAAGATTAAGTATTTTAAGGAGCACAGCCATAGATGCAAGCTAAAAGTCTATAGGCTTGGGTTACAACTATTTATTCCTCGGAGATGCCCCTAAATCCCCCTTAAGAAGGAGGACTTTGAGTAAGTTCTGATATCCCTCTTTTTAAGGAGGGCTAGTAGGGGGGATCGAGCTTAACTGAACCGTATTGATCTAAAAGTTATCGCTCTCAAAAGCAAAAAGAAAGATTACTTAAATAAATTAGATAAAATAAGAATGCCCCAATTACAGAATTATGATTAATTGCATTATTAATAATTAATTAATTAATTAATTAATAAGGTTCAGTTAAATTGTTTATTCCTCGGAGATCCCCCTGATTGTTGGGGAGTAGGGGTTGACTTTGAGTAAGTTCTTGTCCCACCCCCTACTCCCCTTCGTAGGGGCGGTGCTACCCCTACTCCCCGTGCCCGCCCTAGGCGCCGGGGGATCGGGCTTAACTGAACCGTATTAATCAATAAATAGCTAATTTTTTATAAATTTTCTATGCGACATTAGGTTACTGGTTTCTTCAGGGTGAACCCGATAAAATAGAGAGCTTTTCAGATGGAATAAGTCAATGTAACTTTAATAAACCCACATATTAGTATGAATAAAGGTTGCTAAAAATGAGAAGATAATCACAGTTCTAAAGGAGCAAGAGCGTTCAATAAGTCTTCTAGGATAAATCGCAGCAAAGATTGAGTTGCTAATATTAAACCTAATCGAGCTTGGGCGAGCTTTGGCTGTTCTATTTTAACTTCTCCCCAAATTCGGCACTGGCTGTAAAAAATCTGAAATGCTTCGCTCAAACTATTGGCTAATTTGAAATAATTGACAGGTTTTTCGCGGTTATTTACCTCAAAAGGAGGAGATAAATTGTCTAGCACTGTTAACAGTTGCGATATTAAACGGCGTTCTGCAGGATGCACTAACCGCAGTCGATCGCCCTCGTCAATCCAAGGGATAGGATTTGGACTCGCCAGCGACCAAATTTGCGGCGCTGTAGCGACATCTGGCTGGGCGATCGCAATTATCCGATCGCGGTGGGCCATTCGCAGCAGGGAACAGCAGCGCGCGTGGCTGTACTGAATGGGAAACAGTCGATCGGCACATACAACAGAAGATAATATTCGAGATTCGGGAATGGGGAGGTTCGTTTGAGCTAAACGCTGCAACCAGACGGCTAAACCTGCATCAGTCAACTCCATCTCAATAATTCCCGCCGGCGCTACTTTAACGGCGAAATCTGGGTAGCACAGCGGTTGGAGAGTTTCAGCCAACTGTGCCGCGATTGTCTGCGGTGTCTGCTGCCAACTTTTAGCCAATTTCAGGGCGATCGCAGACACGTACAGCACCCGCGCGCTATCTTTACTCCGATTTAATGGAAATATTGCACCATTCTCAATTACTTGTTTAGGAACAGGCAAGATGCCTGTTCCACAAGAAAATTCATCTCTTGTGGAACGGGCATCTTGCCCGTTCTTGAGA